>CAZMWC010000089.1:0-8130 GCA_964569805.1 uncultured Gallionella sp. | reverse complement strand
GCTTGTTCGTGCGAATGAATTCGCACCTACCTACCCCTCAACTGCGGTTTTTAGGTTTAATCTGCGGTTCCCTAGAGATACCCTTATTTCGCCTCATCACGCTTCCGCAACGCACGCCACGCCCATACACCCAGCGACAGCAATACCGCAACACACAGCCATAGCGGCCAGAGCATCGGTTGATTCCATGCATGGCGCAATCCGTCGCGTTGCCTCGCATCCACACGCCAGTATTTGAGTTTGTTATTGGCCATGATGTTGGCTTTGACGTTATGCAGCCAGCCGTGTTGCAGCACATAGCTCTTCGGGTGAAAGCCCCACAGCCACGGCGAGTCGCGGCGCAGAATTTCCAGCATTTCATCTATAATTTTTTGCCGCGCCGGGCTGCTCTCCATATTCTTCATCCGCTCAAACAGGCGGTCATATTCGGCGCTAGTGTAATTTGCGGCGTTCTCGCCGCCCTTGCCCACCTTGGCTTGCGCGCCATGCAGCAGGAACAGAAAATTTTCCGGATCGGGATAATCGGCATTCCAGCCGAAGTAGAACATCTGCGTGTCGCCCCTGCGAATCTTGTCCTGAAAGCGGTTGTAGTCGGTGCTGCGCACCACCAGTTGCACGTTGATCTTGTCAAACTGTTTGCGCAGCCAGTCGAGGCGCGCCTTGCTGCCTACGCCGCTGGCGGTGGTGTCGAGATTGATCACCAGCGGTTGGCCGGTCTGCGCGTCCACGCCATCGGGATAACCCGCCTCGGCGAGCAGTTTTTTTGCTTCCGCGATGGGTTTGCGTTTCGGCGCGCCGCCCATCCAGTCATAAACATAATGGTTGATGCCCGCCTCGCCCTCGCGGTAGCCGAAGATACCGGGCGGGATCGGCGACTGCGCCGCAATGCCGCGACCGTTGGCGAAGATGGAAACAAACTCCTCAAAATCCACCGCGATGGCAATGGCGCGCCGCAGCTTAATCGCCCTGCCGCTGTCGCCGCCGACCGTTGGATCCAACCAGTTGAAACCGGTGTACATGGTGGAGGTGGACACCGAGGTGGACAGCGTGATGCCCTGCGCCTTCATCTCGTCGGTAACCACAGCTTCGCCGCCGCTGGCCACCTGCACCGCCTGGTCAAAGCTGTCCGAACTGATGCCGGAAGCATCGTAGTAGCCCTGCAAGAATTTATTCCAGTAAGGGATGGTTTCCTTTTCCAGGCTGAACACCACCTTGTCGATCAGCGGCAGCGGCTTGCCCGCATCCGCCAGCAACCCGGCCTGCACATCTCCCGCTTCGCCTTCGGTGGGATAGGCTTCGCTGGTGTAATACGGGTTGCGGCTCAACACCATGCGTTGATTGGGATCGTTCTCGGACAAATAATACGGCCCGCTGCCCACCGGCCACCAGTCCAAAGTGAGATTACGCTCACGCATCCCCGGCTGCGCGTAGAACCGCTCGGCTTCCTGCGGCATCGGCGCAAAGAACGGCATCGCCAGCCAGTAGGCAAACTGCGGATACTTGCCGTGTATCTCGATGCGGTAGGTGCGCTCGTCCACCACCTGTGCGCCCTGTAGCGGGTGTTCGTTCAGGTCGAGAAATGCGCCGGGATTTTTTTTCGCCGCCTGTTGCAGCGTGGCGGCATAATCTTTCAGGCCGACGATGTATTCGCTCATCACGCCAAAGATCGGCAGATGCAGTTGCGGGTGCGCGAGGCGTTTGATCTGGTAAACGTAATCAGCCGCCGTCACGGTACGTGTGCCGGTATGCGCAAAATCGCCCAACGCACGGATGTTGCGCAGGTCGTTTGGTTTGAGCGCGCGGTACTCTGCCGCGAAAGCCGGGTGCGGCTGGTAGCGCATGTTCGGTTTAAGGCGGATTTCATACACGCTGAAAGCGATTTTTTCGGCCGCTGCCGTATCCGGTAACGGGCGATGATTCTTATCCAGGTAACGCACCGTCGGCATCTCGCTGGCCGCCAAAGAAATCAATTGGTACGGGCGTTTCAAATAATGGTATTGCAGCGGTGGCGCATATATCTGCGCAAGGAACTCATACTCGTTTTCGCTGTATGCCTGTGCCGGGTCCAGATGTTTTGGGCGCTCGGTGAATGCGGTGTATAGGGTAGCCTCACCATCATCCGCAACCGGATAGGGGCTGTTCCACAACCCGCCGTCACAGGCGGAAAGCAGCATAACCAGCAGCGCAACAAGCGGGGCTCTCATGGGTTAAGGTTTCAACTTTTCCAACAGCATCCGCAATGCTATGCCGCGATGGCTGATGGCATGTTTTTGTTCGCTATCCAATTGCGCACTGGTTTTACCCAACTCCGGCAGCCAGAACAGCGGGTCATAGCCGAAGCCGCCCCCACCATCGGGTTGCAATGCAATTTCGCCGTGCCATTCGCCTTCGGCAATCAATGGCTGCGGATCATCGGCATGGCGCAACAACACCAGCACGCAATAATAGTGCGCGCGGCGATCCATCACGCCATGCATGTCTTGCATCAGTTTTTCGTTATTGCGCGTATCCGATTTGGGGTTATCTCCGGCATAGCGCGCCGAAAGCACACCGGGCGCGCCGCCCAGCGCGGTGACGCAAATACCGGAGTCATCCGCCAGCGCGGGCAAGCCGCTCAAACGGCTGACGTGGCGCGCTTTGGCGATGGCATTTTCGATAAAGGTAACATGGGGTTCTTCGGCCTCTTCGATGCCGAGTTGCGCCTGTGTCAGCACTTCAATACCAAGCGGCTGCAACAAAAATTGAAATTCGCGCAACTTGCCGGGGTTGTTGGAGGCGATGACTAATTTTTTCATTTTCCTATTACGAAGTTTTTGTAGGAGCGGGCCATGCCCGCGACAGTGAATCGCGGGCATGGCCCGCTCCTACATGGACATGCAATCTATTTAGCAATTAATCACCCAGCCAAAACCTCGCGCTGCATCCCGATCAGCCGCTCGATGCCGGATTTCGCCAGCTCCAGCAATTCGTCCATCTCGGCGCGGGTGAAAGGATGCCCTTCCGCCGTGCCTTGCACTTCGACAAAATGGCCTTCGCCCAGCATCACCACGTTCATGTCGGTGTCGCAAGCCGAGTCTTCCGCATAGTCTAGATCCAGCACCGGAATGCCCTGATAGATGCCGACCGAGATGGCGGCGACGAAATCCTTGAGCGGACTCTCTTTCACCAGCCCCTTGCCCATCAGGCCGCTCACCGCATCATGCAGCGCGACAAAAGCGCCGGTGATGCTGGCGGTGCGCGTGCCGCCGTCGGCCTGGATCACGTCACAATCAAGCTGGATAGTACGCTCACCGAGCTTTTTCAGATCGACCACAGCGCGCAGGCTGCGTCCGATCAGCCGTTGTATTTCCTGGGTGCGCCCGGACTGTTTGCCCTTGGCTGCTTCGCGCCCCATGCGTTCGCCGGTGGAGCGCGGCAGCATACCGTATTCCGCCGTCACCCAGCCTTCACCGCTGCCTTTCTTGTGCGGAGGCACACGCTCCTCGACGCTGGCAGTACAGATGACTTTGGTATCACCGCACTCGATCAGCACCGAGCCTTCGGCATGTTTGGTGTAGCGGCGGGTGATGCGAATTTCACGCAACTGGCTGGATGATCTTTGGCTTGGGCGCATGTTGTGTTCCTGGTTAGTGGTAGGGGCGATTCATGAATCGCCCGTACGGTGGTTAGTGGTTAGTGGTTAGTGGTTAGTGGTTAGTGGTTAGTGGTTAGTGGGGAGAGCGTAGCGAGGGGTCGGGGTTTCCTACTTACCACTGAGGCACAAAGTGCCGCTCCACTCTCTACTTCCAAAATTTAAGTGATTTCAAGGATGTGGCTAACGGGTTCGGTAGTCTCGTGTGCGGCTTCGCCATCGCCCCAGCGCAACGCGATGCCGGTGACGTTGTCGGAGTGCCCCGCTTCGCGCTCCAACGCGCGCACGATCAGGTTATTCAGTGCGTTGGCAACAGGCCTTGTGACAAATGCCTCCACCAATTCATCATCGGTAAAGGGTCCCCACAAACCATCACTGCCGAGCAATAATATGTCGCCCGACTGCAATTCGATCGGCTCACCGGGCTCCATGTAAAACATATCTTCAAGACCGCCGAGACAATTGGTTATTTTGTTGCGTTGCGGGCTGATCCGCGCCTCTTCAGGAGTGATCACACCCCAATCAACCCACTGCCGCACCATCGAGTGGTCGCGGGTTACTGACAACACTGCGCCATCGCGCAGCAGGTAAAAACGCGAATCACCGGCATGGCCCCAATATACCTTGTCGCCCTGAATCAATGCGGCCACACACGTCGACCCCGGAAAACTACCCGTCCCCCCCGCATGTGCGATATCCAGAATGCGCTGATTGGCGTGACGCATAGTATCGGCCAGGAATGATTGCGGGTCGGTGCGGGTCGATTGCACATATTGGCCGAACGACTCGACAAAAGTTTCTATGGCCAAGCCGGAAGCCAGTTCGCCATGCAAATGCCCGCCCATACCGTCTGCCAGCACCAGCAACAACGCGCCATTACCGTATGCATAGGCTACACGATCCTGGTTAAACTTGCGGTTGCCAGTATGGCTGGCTTGATGGATGGAAAAATTCATAAGTCGCAATCGTAATATAATGCGCCACATCGGCACAGCCCTTTATTCGCCACCTTCACTATTTGAGAGTCTCCCCCATGATATTAAGCATGACCGGCTATGCCACCGCCAGCGCGGAACTTGACAGTGGTTCACTGGCACTGGAACTACGTGCAGTCAACCATCGCTATCTGGACATCCAGTTGCGTATGCCGGACGAATTGCGCGGTTTCGAAGGCGCGTTGCGCGAGGCGATCACCGCGCAATTGCAGCGCGGCAAAGTAGAGTGCCGCATCAACTATGCGGCGCGCGCCGCGCAAAATGGCGCGGCGCTGAACCGCAACCTGCTGCAACAGCTCGCATCCTGGAACAAAGAAGTGCAGACCGCCTTGCCGGAGGCGCGAACCTTAAGCGTAGCCGATGTGCTGCGCTGGAACGGCGTACTGGAAACACCTACTGCATCGTCCGACGAATTGCGCGCCACCCTGTTCGATCTGCTGCAAGAAGTGTTGCAGGAATTCTCCGCATCGCGCGCCCGCGAAGGCGAAAAACTCAAGGAGTTTCTGTTGCAGCGCGTGGACAAGATCGAGGCGTTGCGCATAGATGTGATGCCGCACGTTCCCGCCGCCATCGCCGCCTATGAACAAAAGCTCATCGCGCGCCTGCGCGAAGCGATGCAGGATGGTGTGGACGAACGCGTACGCCAGGAAATCACCCTGTTCGCCAGCAAGATCGACGTGGATGAAGAGCTGTCGCGGCTATCCAGCCACCTCACCGAAATGCGCCGCATCCTTATGCAGGGCGGCGCAGTAGGCAAACGGCTGGATTTCCTGATGCAGGAGCTGAACCGTGAAGCCAATACGCTCGGCTCGAAATCGGTCGATGCGGAAGTATCGCGCAGCGCGATGGAAATGAAGATATTGATCGAGCAGATGCGCGAACAGATCCAAAACTTGGAGTAAATCATGCCTGGAAACCTATTCGTCATCAGCGCGCCATCCGGTGCGGGCAAGACCAGTCTGGTACATGCTCTGCTCAACATCAACCCGCAGATTCAACTGTCGGTTTCCTACACCACTCGCAATCCGCGTCCCGGGGAACAAGATGGCAAGGCCTACCATTTCGTCAGCCGCGAAACCTTCGTTGCGATGGCGGGGCGCGGCGAGTTTCTGGAGAGCGCCGAAGTGTATGGCAATTTTTATGGCACATCGCAAAAATGGATCAGCGCAGAAATCGCCAAAGGAAATGACATTCTGCTGGAAATAGATTGGCAGGGCGCGCTACAAGTCCGCAAGCTGTTCCCGGAATGTATCGGCATCTTTATCCTGCCGCCTTCCATCGATGCGCTGGAGCAGCGCCTGAAAGGGCGCGGCAAGGATAACGACGAAGTGATCGCCAGACGCCTGGCTGCGGCGCGCGAGGACATGTCGCATGTCGCCGAGTTCGATTATGTTATCATCAACGACAATCTGAACGAGGCATTGCGCGAACTCAACGCCGTTGCGCTTTCCGCCAGGCTGCGCTGCGCGAACCAACTGGCACGTCATCAGACGCTCATCAATCAATTGCAAAACCCGGAGTAAATCATGGCACGTATTACCGTTGAAGAATGTCTTTCGCAAATCCCGAACCGCTTCGAGCTGACACTGACTGCCGCATACCGTGCGCGCCAGCTGGCCAATGGCGCGGCGCACCTGGTGGAAGACAGCCGGGACAAACCGACTGTCACCGCACTGCGTGAAATCAGCGAGGGAAAAGTAGGCAAAGAGATTCTGAATCGCGGCCAGGCGTAATCGGCGTGATTTCATATGGGGTGATTGCATATGGCCGACGCAGAACTCCTTCTCGAAGAGGTCGCCGCCTACCTTAAGCCGCAGGATGTCGAGCACATCCGCGAAGCCATCGAATTCAGCCGTATCGCGCATCAGAATCAGACGCGCCAGTCCGGCGACCCGTACGTCACCCACCCGATTTCCGTAGCGCGCATCCTCACGCCATTGCACCTCGACGTGCAGGCGGTCATCGCCGCACTGTTACACGACGTGGTGGAAGACACCGAAATTTCTATCGGACAGGTCACCAAAAAATTCGGCAAACCGGTCGCGGAATTGGTGGAGGGCTTGAGCAAACTGGAGAGATTCCAGTTCGAGACCCGCGAGGATGCCCAGGCGGAGAATTTCCGCAAAATGCTGCTGGCAATGGCGCGCGATGTGCGCGTCATCCTCATCAAACTGGCCGATCGCCTGCACAACATGCGCACGCTGGAATCCATGCCGCATGAAAAGCGCGAGCGCATCGCCCGCGAGACCATGGAAATTTATGCGCCGATCGCCAACCGGCTTGGCCTGCACGATATCCACCACGAGCTTGAGGATCTGAGTTTCAAGCATCTGCATCCCAATCGCTATGCGGTGTTATCCAAAGCGCTCAAAGTGGCGCGCGGCAATCGCCGCGAAGTGGTCGGCAAAATACTCGACACGATACGGCAGCAACTTGCCGCACAGCATATCCGGGCTGACGTGACAGGCCGCGAGAAGAATATCTATAGCATCTACAAGAAGATGCAGAGCAAGTCGCTGGCCTTTGCCGAGGTGCTGGACATCTATGGTTTTCGCGTATTGGTGGATGATTTTGCTTCATGCTATGTGGCGTTAGGCGTTTTGCACGGGCTATACAAACCGATTCCCGGCAAGTTCAAGGACTATATCGCCATCCCTAAAGTGAATGGCTACCAGTCACTGCACACTACGCTGTTTGGCCCGTTCAGCACCCCCATCGAGATACAGATCCGCACTCAAGAAATGCACAAGATCGCCGATGCCGGAGTGGCTTCGCACTGGCTGTACAAGAGCGGGCACGAATCCATCAATGACCTGCACAAAAAGACCCATCAATGGCTGCATGATTTGCTGGAAAGCCTCAGTCAGAGCAGCGATTCTTCGGAATTTTTGGAACACCTCAAGGTGGATTTGTTCCCCGATGAGGTGTATGTATTCACCCCCAAGGGCAAAATACTTTCGCTGCCGCGCGGCGCGACTGCGGTGGATTTTGCTTACAGTGTGCACACCGACATCGGCAATCGCTGCATCGCGGTCAAAGTCAATCACGAACTGGTACCACTGCGCACCGAGCTGCGCAACGGCGACCGCGTGGAAGTTATTACGGCCCCCAATGCCAAACCGAATCCGGCCTGGCTGGGCTACGTCGCCACCAGCAAGGCGCGCAGCCATATTCGCCATTTCCTCAAAAACATGCAATCCGGCGAATCCGCCCAACTTGGTGAACGCCTGCTCAATCAGGCGCTGCACACGCTGGGGATCAAGCCGCAGGATATGGGCGACGCACACTGGGGCAAACTGCTGCGCGAGACCGGCCTCAAGACCAAACAAGACATCCTCGCCGACATTGGCCTCGGCCGCCGCCTCAACATGGTGGTGGCACGGCAACTTGCCAGCATTGGCGATACCGCATCAAGCAGCCCGGCAGCCGGACCGGCCATCACCATCTATGGCACGGAAGGCATGGCGGTACAGTTCGCCAAATGTTGCCGCCCGATCCCCGGCG
>CAZMWC010000088.1:0-8219 GCA_964569805.1 uncultured Gallionella sp. | reverse complement strand
AGAAATTCTGGGTTTTCCGGTTAGCAACGATGTTTTATGCGCCGGTTAATCGTCTGCCTGTATACAGGTTGGTTTTACTGCCTGCGCTTACCTTAGGGAACTGCTAAAAGTTCGTCGTGCCAAATATTGGCCTGGCTTCGATTTGGCATTCGGTTATTTTTAACCGGGTGTTTACTCGCGTCAGGACAACCGGGCGAGTTCCCTTTGATTTTAAAAAAGGAAGCACCATGTCATTTGAAAATTTAAATTTAAACGCCGCCATTCTCAAGGCAATTGCCGAGACCGGCTACACCGAGCCTACACCGATTCAGGCGCAAGCTATTCCCGAAATCATGGCCGGAAACGACCTGATGGCATCTTCGCAAACCGGCAGCGGCAAGACTGCCGCGTTCATCCTGCCCGTGCTGAACCGCTTGGCCACGCCTTCTGCGATGCCAGGCAAAGGCCCGCGCGTGCTGGTATTAACCCCGACCCGCGAACTGGCGCAGCAAGTCTGCGATGCCGCGACCAAATACGGCAAGAACATGCGCTTCAAAATCATCAGCATTCTGGGCGGCATGCCTTACCCGGTGCAGAATCGTTTGCTGTCGAGCCATGTAGATATTCTGGTCGCCACACCGGGCCGTTTGATCGACCATCTGGAACGCGGCCGCATCGATTTCTCGCGCCTGGAAGTGCTGATTCTGGACGAAGCGGACCGTATGCTGGACATGGGTTTTGTCGATGATGTGGAACGCATCGCGCAAGCCACGCCGAAAACACGCCAGACGCTGCTGTTCTCCGCCACATTGGATGGCGTGGTCGGCAATCTCGCCTCGCGTCTGCTCAAGACACCGAAGCGCATTTCCGTATCAGCTGCAAAAGACAAGCACGAAAACATCGAGCAACGCATGATGTTTGCCGATGACGTGGCACACAAGAACAAGATGCTGAATCATCTGTTAACCGATGTCGGCGTAAATCAGGCGCTGGTGTTCACCGCGACCAAGCGCGATGCCGATGGCCTTGCCGATCAACTCTCCGCGCAAGGCCATTCGGTTGCCGCTTTGCACGGCGATATGAGCCAGCGCGAACGCAACCGCACCCTGCTGAACATGCGTAACGGTAACGTGCGTATTCTGGTTGCCACCGACGTGGCGGCACGCGGTTTGGATGTGCGCGGTATTTCGCATGTAATCAACTTCGACTTGCCAAAATTTGCCGAAGATTACGTGCACCGCATCGGCCGCACCGGTCGCGGCGGCGAATCCGGTATTGCCATCTCGTTCGCCTCGAACCGCGACGCGCAATTGCTGAAGCGCATCGAACGCTATACCGAGCAAAGCATCAAGATGCACACCATCGAAGGACTGGAACCGAAATACAAACTGCGCACCGGCGGCCCCTCTTCGGATCGTCCGCGCAGCAACAGCGGCCCGCGCGGTGGCGGCTTCGGCGGCAATCGCGGCACTGGTGGCGGTCAGGGTTACGGCGGCAATCGCAATTCAGCCTTCGCCGGCAACGGCAATCCTTCGGCAGGCTCAGGACAGGCTCGCGGCGCAGGTTTCCACCACAGCGCGCCAGATAGCCGTCACAGCCATGCCGGACGCAAGGAAGGTCACGGCCAATGGCACGGCAACAGCGCCCAAGGCCATACCCCCGGGGTGGGTGGCGGCCAGGGTTTTGGCGGGCAAGGGCGCAGCCCGGGTTTTGCCGGACAAGCTCAACCACGCAGCCAGGAACGCAGCTTCGGCAACGCCAATCGCGGCAACAGCAGCGCACCGCGCCGCAACGGCGACCGCCCGAGCTTCTCACTCGGACGCGGCCACAACAGCGGCAACAAGTAATCAGCGTTTGATAGTCTGAAAACGAACAAGGCACGCCGAGGCGTGCCTTGTTTTTTGTGCGTCTGTCATCTTAAGCCGGACAAGCCGGAACCAAAAAGGTGGCGGTTTTCGTAGGTGCGAATTCATTCGCACAGAACACGCTGATTGTGCGAATGAATTCGCACCTACGACACACTCAACTGCGGCTTTTAGTCTCTTACCAGTCAAATGATGTCAAAAAATGACAATATGTTCGCCCCCCGTAGGGGCGATTCGTGAATTGCCCCTCATTTGTTTTTGCGAGTTGACGTAGGGTGGAAAAAGCGTAGCGTTTCCACCAATGGATGGTCTCGGCAGATTGGTGGATACACGCTACGCGCTTTATCCACCCTACATTTTTTGCTCCGGCTTGTCCGGTTTAGGGTCATTTCACTTTTTATCGCCAGCCAAGCCCCGCAAATTGGAACGGAATTTATCCAGCTCCAAGGCTAATTTTTCGGTATCGGCAGAAGATGCCCAGAATTGGGCGACCCTTTCCCTGTCGGTGCGGTTACGCAGACGCGGCTCACGTTTCGCTGCCAGGCGTTGCTTGGTCCACAGATCGCCCATCCGATAGTAACAGTCGCTCTCGCGGCAACCGGTGACGAACACGCCTTCAACCTGCTGCTCGCGCAGCGCGTATTCAATAAAGGAAGGTGGCAGCATGGCCGCGCATGGCAGGCTTAATACGGCGATGCCATCGCCACGCAAATTTTCCACATTCGCGGCATGATCACAACCGAAAACCATGACACGGGTATCGCCTTTCAGCCGCGCCAGTTCAGTCACCATTGCAGCGCGAAACCCGGACATCGGCAGGGATGGCATCTCGATCCCGCTGATATACTCGGTTTCGCTTCTAAAAGGCGTAGAGGAAGGGCATGCGCCCACGCAAATACCGCAACTGACACAGCGATCCGGCACGACCACCGCCTCTTCCATAAAATTCATACCATCACTGCGCGGCCTCATCACCACGGCTTCATAAGGGCAATCGGCGACACACAGCCGGCATCCGCTACAATCTTCGAGATGGACTTCGGCAACCGGGATTTGTTTGTGTCTGGTCGGTAGCCATGGCAGCACACAAAGCAACAGGCTGATCCCGATCACCAGCGCCCACACCTGCCCCGCCGACCACACATCCAGCAACGGATAAATAAACAGGTAAAACCAGTCGATTCCGAGGCGGGCAGGCTCGATGCCCAAATCTGCCGGGCCTTGGCTTACCGCCGGTTTTACCAATGACAAAATCAGCAGCGCCAGCAGCATCCCCAGCATGAGCCCGCGTTTTGGATTAACGACGGGGTAGCTCAAGCGCAGGATATGCACCCAGATGAAAATCAAAATAACCAGCGGAACAGTCACATGGGCAAACGATACCAGCGAAAAGAACCGGTCATTGAACCCTTCCTGGGAAGCAAAATAACCCGACATCGGGTCGCTGAATATCGGCAGCCAATCGAACCACTCTATCGTGGCCACAGTGGAAAATTGAGCCAGCGTGTCCCAGACCATCCAGTAGCCATTGATGCCGGCAGAAAATATCAGCCAGATCAACGGCACGCCGGTAACCCAGGTAAACCAGCGCGCGCCCCGGTAACGCCCCAGAATGAATTCGCGCAACAGATGCAGCACCATCACCACTATCAACGCATCCGAAGCGTAGCGATGCAGGCTGCGCATGATGCCGCCGAGATACCATTGCTCGTGGGTGTAATACTCGACGGAAGGGTAGGATAGTTCCATGCCGGTCTTATAGAAGGCATAGATATAAACACCGCTGACAACCACCACCCAGAAAAGAAAAAACCCCAACGCGCCCAAACAGTAAAAGGGGTTGAGGTCGTTGCCGAAGACTTTGTTCAGAATGCCTTCGAACCGGAGCAGCATCCTGTGCACGAATGATTCAGTTGGATTGGCGATATTCAACTCAAGCCCTTACAGTGCTTCCCGCACCACAACCGAAAAAGCTTGGTGAAACTCTCTGCTCAAAACTCGGCAGCATAATATAATGCGCATGTTCGATATATTTGATGGGGAATTGACTTGGAAATTGTTTATTACACTCTGGTGGCCGCTGGCCTTTATTTCACGTCCGACTGGCTGCTTGACCGCATAGAAATTTTACGTGGCCAACGTTTCCAGTATCGCAGCATCATTTTCTTTGCCATTATTCTGGTGCTGGCGCTGATTACATCCGAAGTCATCAATTTCTTTGTGCCCTCACTGCTGACAACATCACCTTAATCCCGGCAAGCATAACGACAGTAGGGCGCAATAACCAACGGGCATTGCGCCGCATGTATCCGAACATCCGGTGCAATGCGCTACGCTTATTGCACCCTACAGGCTGCTAGCGCCGTACCGCCTTGAAAACCACCACCAGGAACATGATGCCGCCAACCACGGCTATCAGCCCGCCCAAGCCCATCAAACCCATGCCCGCCGTCTGCGCGAAGCCATGCAACTCTTGCGCCGCGCCCGCAACCTTGCGCTGCACGCCATAGCCACCCGACCACAACAATCCAATGATGTGGAGAAGCTGCCCGGCGCCATACACGTACGGTTGCAGTGTCGCCCATTTCAGATCCACTTCACGGTAACCGAGGCGCGGCAGCAAATGGAAGGTCATACCCATGAAGGCCATGCTGATCGCGCCTCCGGTACCGTGGTAATGCGCCGTGATGATAGTGTTGCTTTCCCCGATCATCAGGCTTATTCCACCGCCGACCGCAAACAGCGTAACGGATGAAAGCAACGCCGCACGCTGGGGATGGGTTGCCGCCGTACCGGGAACCCTGAATACCCCGTAAAGAACCGCCAAGCCCAATGGCACAGGTGCGAATGCGCCTCCGACTTTCATCAACTGGGTAAACTGCACCATGTAGTCACCCAACGAATAGCCGTAAAGCATATAGATGACAGGGGCATAAAATACCGGTAGCAGCCCGAGCAACAACATGAACGATGCCACTCGCGGGGTCAGCGGGATTTTTGCGCCGCAGGCATCGGCGAGCCACAGCCAGCCCGCCAGCATCAACAGCAAATAGGTGAACTGCAACACATGCCCGCCGCCCCAGAACAGCAGGTCGTAATATTGTGTGCTGTCGGGCATAACCGGCACGAGAATGTACGACCAGCCGAAGGAAATCAGGGCAAACAGCGTAGCGATTGAAGCGGCATAAAAACCGATGCGTATCGAGCCTTCGCCCATTTTCCAAAGGTGCGAGGGGGCAGCCGTGATCAAGCTACGCAGGACCAGCACGGCTATACCGGCGGCAAATATAAGCAGCCCGGTAAAGAAGAAATCGCTCTGAATGACCGGGACATAATTGCTCATCAGCGGTTTGCCGGTGGCGATGAAAGGGGATAACACGACCACGGCAGCGCCAACGGCAGCCAGTGCCAGTGCAAACCAGCCCATACCCGCCAATTTGGATGAGGAATTCAAGCTCCACAATACGCCGGCAAAAGCCAAAAACCACAGCAATACCGATAGATTTACATGCACCACCAGCGCGGTATGGAAAAAATCCACCCAGGGGAAAATATCCTGAATATAAGGGGTGCGTGAAAGCACCAGCAGAATAGCGAACAGCCCCGCGCCAAGCAATGACGCAATGCCCAGCCACAACCAGCCGGAAGCCAGCTTGCGGCTGGTATCTGACGGTATGGAAAGTGCGAACCCGCGCCCTGCGCTGTCTTCTGTTTTACTACCCGCCTGCTGATAAATTGAGCTCATTCATTACCCTTGATTTGCATTTTTATTTTTGAAAATAAATCCACCGGTTGCCGATTTAAAATCGATCACCATAATACGTCCCGGAGCAAGCGTGATGGTTTCCTCATGCTCATAATTAAAGTCGCCCCCCTCACGATCTTTCAAACGCGCCTTTAGTGTATGAACGCCCGCCTTCACCGGGATGCGCCGGTAAATGTTGGAATTGCCGCTGCGCGACAACCCGGACGGCCTCATCACCACGTGGTAAAGCTGTTTGCCATCCATCTCGAGCTCAATGACAACATCGGCCCGCTCGCGCGGGCATACTGTCCCGCCTTTGCGCTGGTACGCCGGCAACTTGGCAAGCTCTTCCTCCGAACGCTCACGGCACTCACCCTTGGGCTGCCCGGCATGGCTGAAACTTAACTTGATCAGTGTTTCATCCGGTGGCAGATGGGTATATGCCGGGGAAGTAGCCAAATAACCGATCACTCCCATAAACAGGGCATAAAACACCCCCTGGCCTACATACTGCAATGGCTTAGTCATGCTTCACCCCGTCTGAAGATAGCAATGCTTCCGCGCCCGGGGCTTCCGCAGCCGGGGCATTGTGGTGAGAAACGAAAAATGCGTCGGAGAAATACTGATCTTCCGGCAATCCCCTTGCCACGAATGGCGCACGGCCTGCATCAACCATCAAAGGCGGGCCGCATGCGTATATCTGGTAGTTATTCAGTTCTGGATAATCTTGCAGGATAGCATCCGTCACCAGACCGGTTCTGCCCTGCCAGTTGTCTTCAGGTTTCGGCTCGGACAAGACTGGAACGAATTTAAAATTATCATGCTCCTGCTGCCATTTTTCTGGCACATCCATGAGGTAAAAATCAGCCGGTGTCTTGACACCCCAATACAACATCATGGGGCGTTGCAGTCCAACCTTGAACGCGTGTTCCACCATACCCTTTATGGAGGCGAACCCGGTGTTGCCCGACATGAAAATAATAGGTTTGTCATTTTCTTCGTGCAAGAAGAAGCTTCCATACGGCCCTTCTACTTGCAGCACATCGCCCTCTTTCATGCCGTTAAAGACATGGCTGGTAAATTTACCGCCCTGCACCAGGCGAATGTGCAACTCCAGACGATTGGATTCATGCGGCGCATTGGCGATGGAATAGCTGCGCTTGGTGCCGTCATCCAGTTGCACGGCAACATACTGTCCTGCGATGAAATTCATGCGCTCATCACCCTCGGGGCGCAATTCGAGCACCATGACATGCTGTGCCGCACGTTCCATTTTCTGTACGCTGAACTTCAGCTTCTTGATCGGGAATCGCCTCAATTCATCGACTTCATGGCATTCTATGTTCAGATCCGACAATGGCTTGGCACAACAGAATAAAGCCTTACCCTCCGCTTTTTCCGCGTCGGTCAGTGCGCTTTTCTGGTAAGAACCATAATCGACCGTGCCTCTCAACACTTTACCTTTACAAGCGCCGCAAGCACCGTCACGACAAACATAGGGCAGGTTTATTTCCTGGCGCAAGGCGGCTTCAAGTATGGTTTCGCCTTTCCTTGCCTTAATCAGCTGCCCACAGGGAACCGAGGTGATCTCATATTCACCCTTGCCGCGCTTCGACCATCCCAGCCAAGGCAACAGCAACATAAAAGTGGTCAACCCGCCTGACAAAAGCCATAATTTTTCCGCACCCCAGGAATAAAGCAGGGGAAATGTCCACAAATAAAACCAATCCAATTTCAGAGTAAATGGGGCAGAGTCCAGACTTGCATGCCCTTGGCTTAATGCGGGCTGAATCAGCGCGAGCGCGAGCATGGACAGGGTCAGCCAAAGCCTCACGGCCTTTGGTGGCGTGGTTTTAGCCTGCGGAACGCGCTGCGTGTGGATCCAGATTAACCCGAAAATACCCAGCGGCACACCGATATGAATTAGCGAAAGCAGCGAGAAGAAGCGATCATTGACGCTGCCCTGCTCCAGAAAGTTGCGTGCGAGAGGCGCGCTGAAAATCGGCAAGAAATCCAGCCATTCCGCGCTCGCCACGGCGGTAAATTGCGCCAGCTTGTCCCAAACCAGCCAGTAACCATTGATGCCGGCGATGTAAACCATCCAGATCAGCGCAATCCCCGTATACCAGGAAAACCAGCGGAAGTTCCGGTAACGGTCAAAAGCGAAACTGCGCGTCATATGCAAAACGGCAGCCAGCACCATCCCGTCCGAAGCATAGCGGTGCATGCTGCGCATGATGCCACCCAGATACCATTGCTCATGGGTCAATTTTTCAACCGAGCTGAAGGCATCCTCCACACCGGTGTCGTAAAAAATATAAATGTAAAAACCGCTGACTACGATAATCCAGAACATCCAGTAAGTAATCGCGCCCAGATAGTAAAGCGGGTTCAGCGATGCCCCGAAAACACCATTCAACCCGCTCTCCAGACGCAAAAAAATGCTCTGGACTAACCGTTGTATTATTTTGATCACCGTACAACTCCTAAAAATAAATTCTGGTAGAACAGCAAGCAGTGCCGCTGTTAACTTAAAAATCGCTAATGGGAACCTCTATAAATTCATTTATAGAAATTCCTTAAGGAAGCTCTGATTAAGTCCTCATTCGTCATTCCGGCGAAGGCCGGAA
>CAZMWC010000087.1:0-8226 GCA_964569805.1 uncultured Gallionella sp. | reverse complement strand
CTTGGCCGTCGTTTTTTGACGGCCTAGTCAGATGGCTATGCAAAGCTATCCGCCGCACGAATTCCATCCGACGGATAACGGCCTGCGGCCCCACACGTCCTACATGTCCTTGCTTACCGCTTGCCAAGCTCCATCAATTCCACCAATGCCTCCCGCGTTACCCGGTATTTCCCTGACGCATCGTTGGTGGCATTGTCGCGCGCCCCTTCAAAATTACCGGCGCTCGCTAGGCTCAAGGTGACATTTCTGGATTTCCAGTAGATCTGGCATTTTTCCCAGAATTCCCGCGCCTTTGGTTCTTCCCCGGATGACATGGATGCCGATGTATATTGTTCCCACAGGCGCTTTACTCTTTCATCAAGAATAGCGGCCGATTCCATGTATTTCTTGGCTTCATCCTGGCTGCTTGCGCCAATCGAAAGAAGCGCGTTACCTCTGCCCTGATTGATGCAATCCAGGATGACGTGCAGCACATCGAAATCACTGGTTTTGTAATTCTCTACTGCGGCTCTGAGGCTGGATACAAACGACAACAGCTTCTGCACGGTGATGGAGGTCTTTCTGACGGCAAGATCATTCGTGCCAGCCATTTCCGCGATTTTTTCCGTATTCCGGGCGATATGGTCGCTGGTCTCGCGCTGTTCGCCGGTTTCGGCGGCGATGGAGCTGACGCGCTGCTGGGTCTGGCGAAAACTTTCGCGGATTTCAGACATGGAGTGCTCCGCCTGCCCTGTCAGCGTCACACTCTGTTTTGCCCACGCCGTACCCTTTTCCACGTTGGCGACAGTGGTGCGTGTTTCGGACTGGATAGCCTCGATCATGGCCGTGATTTTCACTGTGGAGGATGCCGTTGACTCGGAAAGTTTTCTCACCTCATCTGCCACAACGGAGAAGCCGCGGCCAGATTCACCGGCGCGCGCCGCCTCGATTGCCGCATTGAGCGCGAGAAGATTGGTCTGGCTGGCAATCTCCTTGATGACCTTGGCGATCTCACCGATTTCGACCGACTGATGTTGTAAATTGTTAATGGATAGTGAAAACTCACCGATAATTTTCGAGATATCGCCTATCCCGGAAGCAACATCCTTGAACACCACTTCGCTGTGCGCCGCGACCTCTCCGGCCTTGACCGAATACAGTTCCGCATCTTTCGCATGCCGCGCAACTTCCTGCACGCTGGAGGTAAGCTGGGTTACCGAGCTGGCGGTGGCATGGGCGGATTCAGCCTGCATGCGTGATCCGGCGGCGATCTCCGCCGAAGCATTTCCGACCTGAATGGTCGCATCGAATACCTCGGAAACATTGCTCGTCACCTGGCTGACCATCTGCCCGATAGTTTCGACCAGACCGTTGACGGCACGCGCAATTTCCGCGATTTCATCGTTTCCGGAAACTGTTGCCCTGATGGATAAATCGGTATTTTTGTGAATGGTTGCAACCGTATCGCGCAGGCTATTGATAGTGCGGGTGATGGCGCGAACGATGATGATACCCGGCCCCACCAGAGCAATCAGCGCCACCGCCATCCCGCCGGCAATCAGGCCGGCATTCTCACGTAGCGCATAGGCGGCAATACCACCGGCCACAACGAGCGCGCCGGCCATGATGCCGAGCAAAAGGTATAACCGTGTGGCGATTTTTATGTTTGAGAACATGAACGGACCCCTCCTGTTGTTCCTTCGTCCAATATCAACCCAACGAACCTTGTCGTATATTACAACGTTATCGGCTTGATGAGGCTGGCCGTGCTGCCAAAAATTCCAGCGCCGGGTTTTTATAGCAGAAAATAGGCTGTTCGCGTATATTTAGCCGCTATTTTGCCGGCCAACTCAACATGGCACAGTTCGGGTAAGCGCCCATTTTGGGTGGCTCTGTGTCGCGCGCAACCATGACTATCCACCCTCTCCAGCCTGTCGCTATCCAATCACCAGCCGTGGGCTTTCGGGCTTTGCCGCCGCTGTCGCTGTACATCCACATTCCGTGGTGTGTGCGCAAATGCCCATATTGCGATTTCAATTCGCATGAGGCGCGCGGAGCTGTGCCGGAGAAAGAATATGTCGCGGCCTTGATTCGCGATCTGGAGCTGGCGTTGCCGCTGATCTGGGGGCGCAAGGTTTTTACCGTGTTTTTCGGTGGCGGCACGCCCAGCCTGTTAAGTGGCGAAAGTGTCGCAGAAATACTACGCCAGGTGCGCATGCTGCTGCCGCTCGACCTCGGTGCGGAAATTACGCTGGAAGCGAACCCCGGCACGGTGGAAGCATCACGCTTCGCGGCGTATCGTGAAGCGGGCGTAAACCGGCTGTCGCTCGGCATTCAGAGTTTCAACGATGCGCATCTGCAAGCGCTGGGGCGCATCCACTCTGCCGATGAGGCGAAGACGGCCATCGCCATCGCGCAGCGGCATTTCGATAACCTCAACCTTGATCTGATGTACGCGCTGCCGCATCAGATGCTGGATGAAGCGTTGCAAGATGTGCAGACCGCGCTGTCATTCGCGCCGCAACACCTGTCCTGCTATCACCTCACGCTGGAACCGAACACGTTATTCCACCACAACCCACCGCCGTTGCCGGGCGATGATGCGAGTGCGGAGATGCAGCAGCGCATTGAACAAATGCTGGCTATGCATGGCTACCAGCACTATGAAACTTCCGCCTTCGCGCAACCGAATTGCCGCGCCAGACATAACCTGAACTATTGGCAGTTCGGCGATTATTTAGGTATCGGCGCAGGCGCGCACAGCAAGTTGAGTTTTCACGACAAGGTATTGCGCCAGATGCGCCACAAACAGCCGCAGGCGTATCTGGATGCGGTGGAGCAAGCCACGCCGGTGCGGGAAGAACATGAAGTATCAACCGGCGATCTCGCATTCGAATTCATGATGAATGCGCTGCGCCTGAATGAAGGTTTTGATAGCGCGCTGTTCCAGGAACGCACCAGCCTGCTGCTGCTCACCATCCGGCGCGAGCTGGAACAGGCGGTGCGACGCGGACTGATCGTGCAGGATCACCAGCGTATTGCACCGACTCAACTGGGGCAGCGGTTCTTGAATGATTTGCTGGAGATATTTTTGAAAGAGAACTCGTAGGAGCCCAGCTATTGCTGGGCGATTGTTTGTTATTTCTGCAACCTGCTATCGCGCAGCAAAGCTGCGCTCCTACAAAATCCGCAAAGTTCCTACACCCGCTTGAACACCATATCCCACACCCCATGCCCTAATCGTATCCCGCGCTGCTCGAACTTGGTGAGCGGGCGATAAGCGGGGCGCGGGGCGTAATCGGCAGCGGTGTTCTCCAGCAGCGGCTCCTCGCGCAACACGCGCAGCACCTGCTCGGCGTAGTCCTGCCAGTCGGTGGCGACGTGGATGTAGCCGCCGGGTTTAAGTTTTTGCGCCAGATGGGCGATGAATGGTGGCTGGATCAGGCGGCGTTTGTTGTGACGCGCCTTGTGCCACGGATCGGGGAAAAAAATATGCACACCGTCCAGCGATTGGTCTGCGAGCATGTCGCGTAGCACCTCCACGGCATCGTGCTGCATGATGTGTAGGTTGGGAATCTGTTGTGCATCAATCAGTTTGAGCAGGTTGCCTACGCCCGGCGTATGCACCTCCAGCGCGAGGTAATCGTTTTCTGGATGCTCCAGCGCGATGGTCGCGGTGCTGTCGCCCATGCCGAAACCGATTTCCAATATCTTGGGCGCGCTGCGCCCGAACGCCGCATCGAGGTCGAGCGGTTGCGCGGAGTAGGGGATGCCGAAGCGCGGCAGCAATGTATCCACCGCGCGCTGCTGCGCGGGCGAGACACGGCCCTGGCGCAATACGAAGCTGCGGATATGGCGTTTGGAAAGATCGGTGGTGTCGGTCATGGTGGTTGGTTTTTGGGTGGGTACGGCCTTATCGTGCCCACGCGGAGGACAGTACAGCGTGGGTAAACGGCAAAAGGGCAATTCGTGAATTGCCCCTACGTCCGCACATTAATTCCGTAGGGGCGATTCACGAATCGCCCACCCACAAAATCAGCTAGCTTCGCACCGAGCCGATGATCCCTGCCGTCGGCGAGCTCGGGCTGGCGCTATACAGTTTCTTCGGCATGCGCCCGGCCAGATACGCCTCGCGTCCGGCTTCCACACCCTTCCTCATTGCCGAGGCCATCAGCACCGGATTCTGCGCACCCGCGATGGCGGTGTTCATCAGCACACCCGCGCAGCCCAGCTCCATCGCAATTGCCGCATCCGAAGCCGTGCCAACGCCCGCATCAACGATCACCGGCACCTGCACGCGCTCCATGATGAGTTGCAAATTCCACGGGTTGAGGATGCCCATGCCGGAGCCGATCAGCGAGGCCAGCGGCATGATCGCCACGCAGCCGATGTCTTCCAGTTGCTTGGCGACAATGGGGTCGTCCGAGGTATACAACATCACCTGAAAGCCTTCCGCCACCAGCGTCTTTGCGGCGGCGATGGTTTCGATCACGTTGGGGTACAGCGATTGCGGGTCGCCCAGCACTTCCAGCTTGACCAGCGTATGCCCGTCCAGCAGCTCGCGCGCCAGCCGCAAGGTGCGCACCGCATCGTCGGCGGTGTAGCAGCCGGCGGTGTTGGGCAGATAGGTGAATTTCGACATCGGCACGGCATCGAGCAGGTTCGGCTCGTTGGAGTTCTGTCCGAGGTTGGTGCGGCGGATCGCCACCGTGACGATCTCCGCGCCGCTGGCATCCAGCGCCGCACGGGTCTCGGTGAAGTCTTTGTACTTGCCGGTGCCAACCAGCAGCCGGGATGAGTAGCTCTTGCCTGCGATAATGAGTTTGTCGTTCATGTCGTTTCCTTAAATCTTGCCGATACGTCATTCCGGCGCAGGCCGGAATCCAGTGGGTTTAAATAAAATGCATTGTTGTCTTGCTGGATTCCGGCCTGCGCCGGAATGACAGTTTCGCTGGTTAGCCCCCTCCCACCGCCACGACGATCTCCAGCCTGTCGCCGTCCGCCAGTTGCCGCTCGGCGAACTGGCTGCGCGGCACAATCTCGCCATTGCGTTCCAGCGCGATGCGCTTGCCCGCCAGCCCCATCTCCTCAACGAGTGCGGCGATGCTGAAAGCCTGCGGGAATTGGCGGGCTACGCCGTTGATGCTGACCGTTATCACTTCGTTTGTCCGTGTTAGAATGCGCGCCGCATTCTACACTAGGCGGGTGTAGTTCAATGGTAGAACGGCAGCTTCCCAAGCTGCATACGAGGGTTCGATCCCCTTCACCCGCTCCACTTCCGCACACTCCATGAAACAAAACTGCCGGAGTTAATGGATGACTTCGCCATTGGCGAGCAGCGGTTGCAATAACTTGCCGAAATCTTTGGGTGAAACATATTGCAGCACCGGCTTCTTCTCGCCGCCCAGCGCGATGTCCAGACCATCTTGCGGGTAGAGCCAGTGGATGGTTCCACTTTTATTTTCTTTGAGGCGTTGGGCAGGTTGGCCGAAGCGCTTGCTGATCATCTGCTCATCCAGGCGAACTGATGGCATATAGGTCAGGCCGCTGATCGGTAACGCGCGCACCCTGTCCGCATCCTCCGGTGCCAGCGTAATTTTCTTGCCGCTTCCGATGCCGCTTATACGCAAACCGCGTTCGTACATATCGTGTAATTCCGCCTCTGGAACTGCGATGCTGATGACGATTCTGGCTTTCAGCTCCGCCAGCGTGACCTGTTCGAAAAATATCTCCGCGACCAGGTTGCCTTCAGGCGATTTGAACAAGCTGGGCTTGGCTTCTTCCTTGAAGCGCCGTTCAGCGTCGGCGGCGGTGCTCGATCCCAGCGCCAGACCAAAGATGCGTGTCGTGCCCGGAGTGGGGTGCTCGATATGCCACGGCAGATCGGATTGGCTGACGGGTTTGCCCGGTGTGAAGAATGAGGCTGCGAAAATTAGGACGGAGAGGATGCCGATGCCCCAGTAGATTTTGCGTTCTGTTGTCATTTTCTGTTAAATTGCGCCTATTTTGCTGGTATGTCGTGCTTTTCGACGAAGTGTTTAGGTAGTTTGCCTTGGCGTGCCTGATACATGGAATCGTTCCCCATCACGATCAGCGCCAGCAATGACACCATGAATGGCAACATTCCGGCCCCACCGAGCAGCGCGATGGTGGCCACTTTCGACCAGAGCATTATTTGGGATAACCAATACCCTCCGCCGAGCAGGGTGCAGATGATCGTCAGCAGTCCCAGAAAATAGCGATTACGTTTGGCGCAGATCGCCCAGTGCGATTTGACGAACCATGTCTCTTCGCTGATTGCGATCTGCCCGGCTTTGGTGATGATGTAAACGGTGATGGCAAAGGAGGTGACGGGTACAACCAACACCATCAGCGGAAAGGTGGTGAATACGCCAAAAGTGGCGGCGAACACCAGAATGTGATTGAACACCAGATTGATCAGAAATATCTCATGCGGCCATGCCGCGCGTTTGGTTTCTTCGGGTGATATGTCGAACTGTTGGTGCATTGATGAATCCTGCCGCCGAGTGATTCGATGGGCGAATTTTGACATACATCAAGCCGGTGCGGTCGCCTAAATGGCATAATGCGGGCTACTTCCCGAGGAAATTTTATGAACAATGCAGTCAATCAACTGGTGGTGGATCTGGAGCTGATACGCAGGCTGGACAAGAATGGCCCGCGCTACACCTCTTATCCGACCGCCGACCGTTTCAATGCGACTTTTGATGCCGCAAGTTACCGCCGCTGGATCGCCAAACGCAGGGCAGAAGGCGGGGCGCGCCCGTTGTCGTTGTATTTTCATATCCCGTTCTGCAATACGCTGTGCTTCTATTGCGCCTGCAACAAAATTATTACCAAGGATCGCAGCAAATCTGCCGAATACATCCGCTATCTGATCAAGGAAATGGATATGCAGGCCGCGCTGCTCGGGCCGAATCAGGTGGTGGAGCAATTGCACTTTGGCGGCGGCACGCCGACTTTCATGAGCGACGACGAGCTCCGCCAGTTGATGGCGGCGATACGCAAGCACTTCACGCTGGCTGCAGACGGCGAATATTCCATCGAGATCGACCCGCGCAAGGTCAGTGATGCGACCATCGCGCTGCTCGGCGAAGCGGGTTTCAACCGCATCAGTATCGGCGTACAGGATTTCGACGACGCGGTGCAGCACGCGGTGAACCGCATCCAGAGCGAAGAAGAGACGCTGCGCATCATCCGCGCCGCGCGCGCCAACGGTTTCAAGTCGGTGAGCATCGACCTGATTTACGGCCTGCCCAAGCAGACACTGGAAGGTTTTGGCAAGACGCTGGACAAAGTGATCGCCGCCGATCCGGACCGACTGTCCATCTACAACTATGCGCACATGCCGACCATTTTCATGCCGCAGCGGCGTATTCACGAAGAGGATCTGCCCGCGCCGCAAGTGAAGCTCGATATCCTTAACATGGCGGTGAACAAACTGACTGCGGCGGGTTACGTGTACATCGGTATGGACCACTTCGCCAAGCCGCAAGACGAGCTGGCAGTCGCGCAACGTCAGGGCAGGCTGCACCGCAATTTTCAGGGCTATTCCACGCATTCCGATTGCGACTTGCTCGCCATCGGCGTGAGCTCCATCGGCAAAATCGGGACGACTTACAGCCAGAACTACCGCGAGCTGGAAGATTATTACGCTGCGCTGGATCGCGACGAATTGCCCATCATGCGCGGACTGGAATTGAACGACGACGATCTGGTGCGCCGCGAGATTATCCAGGCATTGATGTGCCATTTCGAGCTCACCAAAGAAAAGTTCGATAGCGAATACCGGATCGACTTCGATGCTTATTTCGCCACCGAGATGGAAGAGTTGCGCGAATACGAGCGCGAAGGGCTGCTGGAAATGTCGCCGCAAAAAATCAGCGTCACACCCAAGGGGCGTATGCTGATCCGCAACATTTGCATGGCGTTCGACAAGTACCTGCGTACCCGTACCGAACATGCGCGTTATTCAAAAGTGATTTAGGCATAGAGGCGAATTTCAGAAGTAGGGCGGAAAAGCGTAGCGCCTTCCGCCGTATGGGGAAAGCATGACATCTTTCGCGATATGACGAAGCATTCGGCGGATAGCGCCTTCGGCTCATCCGCCCTACGCGAGCTATAAAGCTGGTTCACATTTCTCTGCGGGAGGCACATGAGGGAACCTCTATAAATTCACTTTTGCGGGGTGGCAGGCCGGACACGGCGTTGCGAAGCATCCGGGGC
>CAZMWC010000086.1:0-8274 GCA_964569805.1 uncultured Gallionella sp. | reverse complement strand
GGCTCTTTTAACCCGCTCTACTTCTGAATGCTGCTAATAATGGGGGGATTACCGGACGGCCTTGTGCTTGAGCAACTGGCGCAGAAAATCTTTGCCAAGGAACGGCTGCAAACCCTGATGGCCGAGCTGCGCAAGCGCATCAAGGGCTCCAAGGAAAGCCAGCAGGAACGCATCAACGAGATCAGCCGCCAGATCAAGAAAACCGAGGAACGCCAGCAGCGGCTCTTGGATGCCATCGAAACGGGCATTATTGAGCTGGATGAAACCACGCAACGCCGCGCACAGCAGCATAAGGCAGCACGCGAAGCATTGTTTATCGAACTGGCTGGCGTGCGCCGTGACACTTCCCTGCCCTCTGTGGAATACCTCAAAGCGAGTCAGGTGGACGTGTTCGGCAAGGTGCTTCGGCAAAAACTACTGGCCAAGGGTTCGCCATTAGCGAAAAGCTATCTGAATATCTTGGTGGATGAGATTGTAGTGCAGGACAAGACCGCCACCATCAAGGGCAGTTATGCGGCATTGGCGGAAACGATGCAGAAAATAAAAATGGGCAACTTGAATGATCAAGTGCCCAGTTTTATACCTGATTGGTGCGCCCGAAGAGATTCGAACTCCTGACCCCTTGGTTCGTAGGAGCACCAATTTCAAAGCGCATCGTTATTTATCAACACCTTACCAGTGTTCGCCACACTCAAAAGCAGCCCAAAACAGCTACAGGAACAACCTCAAAGCGTGAAAGTGGTACGGTTTTGACTACAGTCTTGCGCAGCAAGTCTGTGAACTGGCTTTGCACAAGAGCATCGCTGTTGTGCCTATCGAACAACCCGCAGTCTGGCATCGCCAGTCTGTGACAACACCCTCGCAAGTGCGCAGCATTTGCGGCTAAGCTGTTGAATTATCGCACCGTGTCCCTTATAGTGCGGTCATGGCTCCTAAATCATTATTTGAACACAATCCCCACTTGCGCAATGCGCAGGAATATCAGCGCGCCCTGCGTGCCAGTGTGCTTTCCTCGATTGCGATTGAAGGTGTCAAAAAAGCTGCGGAACGCGCCCTTACACCCGCACGCAACAAGCAACCCGCCAAAGCCCGCTAACTGCTGGCCTTCACCACTTTCCTGAAAATTTCGATCATCCCTTAACGCATCCACAGTCTGGATTTGCCAGTCTGTGTCTACATCATCACGAGAGCGTCGCTGTCGTGGCTGTTAAGTTTAACAATACCATCAATATCATCCGGAGATAAATTCATCAGCTGCATTCTTTATGATCTTTGACCTTACCTCTTTAATATAGCTTATCCTCATTAAATCATCACGTGTTGCTTGAACAATATCACCAACTCGCGGGTGTGAAGGAGTTACACGATTTGCCAATTTTTCACTAATTGACAAGGATGAAACGGGCTCATCAAGTAAGCCAATAATAATCTGCTTCTTTGGCACTTTCGTCCCACACTCGGCACAAAACTTAGCTGTTGGTGATAATGGAGCTGAGCAATAGGAGCACTGATCGCCAGTCTCATGAAGAGATCGCAAGTATGTTTCAATTTGCGAATCAGTTGCGGAAAACTCCCTATAATCTGTAAGGCTAATTACACGAATTGCATCACTTAGCTTGGGGCTAAAAAATGCTTTCTCGGTCGCCAGCAAAGACAGGTGTATCATGTACCGGATTCCAGTTTGTCTTTCTGCAATCTTTACTGTTCCCTTGCTAATTAACACACCGGAATAACAAAGAATGTCCAGTGCTAGCTTGAGGTTTGGAGAGACATTTCGTTGAATCGTGAAAAATGCAGACTGATAGCCACTTTTTGTTTCCTTGTGGTTTTTGCTTCTTATCTCGGGAATGATGTAACCCCGCAGCATTTCAAGCCCTACACGCACATGTGAAGAAAATTTGGGGAGCCGCTTCGCAAGGTTGTTGTGGTAGGGTAACAGTTCCTTATCAATAAAATCTTGGGCGGCTAGCATAACGGCTCGATCAGACATTCCACCATCAATTGCACGAATCAACATATGCAAAAAAGCTCGTGGATTTCCACTTGATAGATCAATCGTTAAGTCAAGTTGTTCGCCTCTTTCAAATATTTTTTTCCGTATAGGGCTTTTGAGCGCCAATCGTTTTTCAATAATCTCCCTAAACTGCTTCCTATTCAATTTTCGTCCGGATTCACCTGGTTCAAATCTATCCATCGAAAGAACAATAGCATCATGGCCTACTTCAAAATTGCGGCCATATGAAGTTACCGAAGGATAAACAGCCGCTTTACATGCAATTAAGTCACCATGCAGTAATTTGAAAATCTCGAAAAATATTTCTTGCTGCGCCGGGATAAATGTATGGGCTGCCTCATCGAATAAAAATACCACACGGGAAATATTGAATTGTTTTACAACTCCTTTGACCACTTCAACAAGAAATCCTGTATCAAGAATCCGGTCGAGAAATGCCTCACCTATTTCATCTATAACTGTCTGCTTATCCTTCGAGAATGCAAGTTTTTGCAATTGATGTATTTTTTCGGACAAAAAACTCTTTGTATTTTCGACAGAAGCTATCCCAAAAACTCGATAATACGGATCATCTTGCCCCGTCCTTACAAGGTCTAATTGAACCAGTTTTTCATGGAGTGCTTCAAGAATTTTGGTATTGACCCATATTTGAAATCCGTCCCGTTCCCCAGCCTTAACGCCTTCCAATAATGTGCTAGTTTTGAAATTGGCATAAACAGCAAGCTCTCGCTGTTTTTCAAATTCAGAATCCATTTCAATTTCGGCCATTCGCAGAAGCATTGATTTACCCATGCCTCGCGCTCCCTCTACCAAATGGGCACCACTTTGCTTTAGCGTATCAATAATTCCCCGCTCAAAATCGCCGAGTACGGAAAGTTTTGCTATCTCCTTATAGGACAAGTCTTCACAGCGTGCAGCATGCAAGAAGTCCAGTGCTGATTCATTATCTGCCATTATCCATTCCTATCGAACCCTCTAACTGGGGTAGCACTTCTTTCAATTTTTCACTGAGTCCATTAAAACGATTACACCATAAAGTCAAAAGCAAAGACGCTACAGCTTCAACAATCTCCAAGTGATTTCTGAAATCACTCTCAGTAAATTGGAATCGGTCAGCAATATTGCTTTCGAAAGTAGCAAATTTCCCATGCACCACGTTGCTTAATTTACGATAGAGCTCCTTAGCCTTAGTCGCATCAATAGGTGATGAGCTCGCATCGAAATCAGAATTAACTTTGTGAATAAATGTTCTATAACTGGCAGATTCTATATGCTCCAGCATTTCCTTAAATTTAAGGTCGCAATCATGCGAATTCCACCCCCAAAATTCATGCGGCATATCCCATAAATATGCTATGCCAATGCCTAGTTCAAGAGCTCTCCTTAGAACCATTTGTGCAGGTTTATCTAGCCCACAGCTAGCAAAATAAGTTGAACATGTAACATCAGAAAATATTTCGTTGAAGATCGAACATATTTCCTGCTGAGTGACTGTAGTATTTTCTTGATTCGATAGCACACTACCGCAACTCTCTAAAGCACGAGTTAGCAATTCCACTTTTTTCATTTCACTTGATAGCCCACATTTCATACACGATTCTAGATTTCCTCCAAATTTTTTGTGAAGGGCAATCAATAACGATGCGGGATCAGCTATCTTGTTGTAAGCACTATCTGGAATTGGTTGTACTGCCATCGTATTCCTTAAATTAGTTGCCACACTGTTGGCTTACGTGGGTTTGATTACTCATCAATCACTTCGCCGGCGATAGCAATATCTTCCAAGGGTTGCCCATGCCTATTGAGCAGCTCCCAAAGGTCTGAATAGAAAAAATGATCGATAGTTTTTATGTGCTTCGAAAGCAATTCGTCCTCAATCATGCCAGGTCGAATGTCACAGTAATACACGCCGTCCAAAGGATTTAATTTAATCGTGAATGCTTTGAAATGCCCAGGTAAAAAAGTTGCACTAACTCCGTATCTGTTTGGCTGATTCCCTTTTTTTCTTTGAACGTCATTTAGGAAAATTGCGATATGTGGCAAGGCGGTATCGGTGAGTTTGTTGTATAGGAATTTGTCCATAAAAACCTTGTCGATTCGGTCTTTGCTTGATGTTTTTACTGAGCCGATTACTTTAAGTTCGCCATCTTTGCTAATCAGCAAGTCATGCTGATAGCTGGATTTGAAAAGCTCAGTGCCTTCAGCATCCCTGACGGGAACTTGCATCGTTCCAGATACGCAGTCCACTTTAAGTGAAACAATAAGCAAACGTATAAATCGCTCGAATAGATCGCCGTTCACCTTACGAGCTTGATTTGATTTTCCAGCCGGTAGCGCGTCAAGTGCTGCTCCGATGGATTGCTGTGTGGTGTATATCGTGCGTATGACGTTCTCGCGCAATTCATCCGATGGACGATTACCATCTTTCAGTTGTTCAAGTGTAAGTGTGAACTGCTTTGCTGCATTTTCAAACCCTGCGGCATCATACATAAGGCGAGAGTTTATCGGTCTGGTGATATTAAAACTTCCATCTTTCCGATACTGAAAAAACTGATAATGGCTTTCGTTCTGCGATACGATGCGCGCCTGCAATCCAGTTTCAACGTAGTCCAAATAGCGCATGCAAAACTCGATGTAGCTTTCGATAGAGTGAAATCGTTCTTTATCAGTGGCGTGCTTTACTAAATTAGCAAGACTCATCGAATAGATTCCCTTCGTTCTGCGATTTTTCTGTCATGTGTTATCCATTCGTCTTTCGCCATGCGTCGAACTTTTTCAATTCGCTCAACAGCCCATTGATTATATTGTGCGTCTAGGTCGCACCCCATCCAACGACGATTAAGCTGTTCAGCAACAACAGCCGTTGTGCCTGCACCAGAAAATGGGTCAACCACCAAATCGCCTTCGTTTGATGATGCCAAAACGAATTTGCGCACCAACTCTTCTGGCTTTTGTGTGGGATGGGGTGTCTTTTCGCCCATTCCGTTGCATGTTGTTGGTATGTCAATTACGTCTTTTGGCTTCGCGCCCTTTGGATGAGGCGTCCAATTGTCGCGCTCCTTTTTAGTGCCCTTGCCATAGGCACTTGTTTCAGCTTGTGGATGTGATGGATATTTTAGGGTGTGCGCGCCATATGGCATGCGCACGTCATCAATGTTTAGTTTAGAAGCATCGGATTTTCGAAAATGAATGATACTTTCATGCGAACGCCCCCAATCGTTGCCTAGATTGGCTTTGTTCTTGTAGTGCCAGATTAACCAACGGCAATGCTTGAAATACTTTGATGCGGGATGCTTTAAGTCAGCAAGAATTTCAGAGAATCCGCACACATATAGAGAACCTGTCTGTTTCAGCACACGCGATGCTTGTGCTATCCATTGGATTGACCATTCAATATACTTTTCTTGGCTCTCGAAGTTATCCCAATCTGCTTTATTGATGTTGTATGGAGGGTCGGCAAACACAAGATCAACGCTGGCGGTTTCTAGGGAAGTAAGCCACTCAATTGAGTCACCCTGATATAAACTTCCGTGCGGATGTTCATATTGAATTTGGAACCCACGGATTAGTGGCTCAAAATCTTCTCTGCATTTTTTCTGCGGCTCGAAGGCATGTGTATCAAAGGCTAATTGTGACATATGCAATGCGTATCCGAATTGAGTCCAGAATCAAATTTATTGCTCACTATAAGATTTTTATCTATTGCCAGCAATCGGTATGATACAGGCTGATTCTAACCCGCGCCTAGAAGCTTTATGTCGAGATTGCTTTTGCTGTATGCGGCAGCCATTGTTGAAACGAACACGATCCTTTAAGGAGTATAGATGCCTTTGTTAATTGAGGACTTATCAGTCTGGGACATAAGCTTCCGTTTAGCTGGCCATGATCCGCGTAAACTTTGGTTTCACATCCCGTTGGAAGTCGAAGACCATTTTCGCAATTTGATGAATGCCATCCTCAAGGCTGAGCTTGCTTGCGAATCTATCGAGCTCGAAAAACGTGATTTTGAACCAGACGAAAAAGAGTTCTCCGTGTATCACTGGCTTGATGATATTCGCGCGTGTATTTTTGGTCGTTACTACAACCGAAAATTATTACGTTGGGCGCAGATAGAACGGTTTGATTTCAAGCTCTGGTGTGAACGCATGAATGCCCCTTTACCGGAGTTCTGGTTTCCTCCAGGCTGGAATCTGCAATATGAACTGCCAGAAGGCGACATACCCCCAGGTCATTACTATCTCAGGCGAGACTGGACTTCTGAAGACAGGAAAGCATGGCAACAAGAGCAAGATGCCATGAAAGCTAAAAAGACGGATGGTGCTATTCAGCATACCCTTAGTGAGACCGGACTCAATCAGTCCTCAGAACCTCCACTGCCTGCCAGTGTAAGCCCTATGGAAGATGCAGCCCTTAAAATGCGTCCCAATCAGGAAGCACGCATCGCCTGCCAACAAATAGCAAAAGTGATTTGGCAGAATGAACCGGATCGCACCATTGCATCGGTAATGAAAGACGATCTTATTCAAAAATATGGGGGCGGCAGCTTTTATGTGGATGATACCGTCCGCGAATGGGTTAAGGTTGTCGCACCCCCGCACGTCAGCAAGCGACGTGGAGCGCCCCGTAAAAATAGGGGTGAAGAAAAATAACGCCGGTTCCCGCAAATGGCTCAACCATGCGCCTTAGAAATACCCCTCTAACGTCCACCCCCATTTTTCCACCCACCAGCCGGATTTTTTCATTTTGACCTAAGCAAGATTATTGGAACCCCTTAAACAGCCAAGGAGTTCCAAAATGAGTGATTCAATCAAGAAGCAACCAATCAAAGCCGCAGCCGGGCGACCGATCGACCGGATGCACGCGCAGCGTGCGCCGGACGGGCGGACGCATGGCAAGGATGCCAAGGGTACGCCGCCTTGTAACACAGTACCCTTAAAATACAACCCAGATAAATCCAAGCTATTGAGGTTTGGGGTTGATAGCCTTTATCTCTCCTATCCCGGCGTAATGTCAGAGGATTGGGATAAAAAACTCGCTCGCCTGAAAGAGCTTGCCCAACAAGAAGACGATCTCAGCCAGTCCATTGCCCAGGTGAACATCTGCGAGCATCTGTTCGAGGTTAGAGATAAAGGCGCGGGTCGTTTCTCCTATGTGCTGGTGGATAACGCCTACCGCATCCAGGCCAGCAATTCCCGCTCGAAGTCCCTGCCCCTCGCCTATGTGCAGATTTCCAGCGAGTACCTCACCCATGCCGGAATCGAAAAAGCCGAAGAAGGCTTGCGCCATATCATCAATTCGCTGGGCGTGGTGAATGAACCCGCCAACATCAGCCGCGTGGATTTGTACGCCGACTTTTGCGCCGATTGCCCGATGGATGCTTTTGAACCGCTGCGCGATTGGGTGACGCGGGTGGAAGCCATGTCACTGCATTACAGCTACGGTCGTTTTTCCGGGTGGAGCTTCGGCTCGGGCGGCGATATTGTCGCGCGCCTCTACGACAAAACGCTTGAAGTCGAAAAGAAATCGCATAAGTTCTATTTGCACGAACTGTGGAAGGCTGCTGGCTGGGATGGTGAAAGCCAAGTATGGCGCATGGAATTCGAGGCCAAGCGTAACGCCTTGGTAAGCCTGCAACTGCCCAAGCTCTCGCACCTGCTGCCGAATCAGGCCGCGCTCTGGCAATACCTCACCGAAAACTGGCTGCGTCTCACTGTGCCAACAGAATCGGACAGCAACCGCGCACGCTGGAATAATCACCCGCTTTGGGATTTTATCGCGGCGGCATTCAGCACTGAGACAGAACAAACCAAACTGCAACGCTTCAACCCTGCCCGCTTACCAGAAGATGAGCGGCTGTTCGTGCATGGTCTGGGTGGTATCACCTCATTCATGGCAAGCCGTGGTATTGAAGACATCGGCGAAGGGATCGGCGAGTATTTACACCAAGCAAAGGCTTACCACGTCACCCGCTCCGGCTTTAAGCATGATGGCATGGAACGCTATGTCGGGCGCAAAGTGAAGGCCAAGAACCGCCGTTACAACACGGTGCAGAATGCGCAACCGCTCGAATATCAATCAATCGAAGCCGCCGAAGCATATCAAAGCGCAAAGGATGGCGATGATGGAGACTCTTAACCTTGAACAAGCTGCCGCGTTTCTCAAAATGCACCCCGTCACGGTTCAGGGCAAGGCGCGTTCCGGCGAAATTCCAGCGGCCAAGCCGGGCAAGTGCTGGGCTTTTATCAAAGATGACCTTGTGT
>CAZMWC010000085.1:0-8329 GCA_964569805.1 uncultured Gallionella sp. | reverse complement strand
TCCAACTGCAAACAGCCGGGCATCACCGGTATCGCCAGAGTCAGCAGCACGGTCTACCCCGATGCCACGCAGTTTGACCGCACCGGCAAATACTTTGACCCCAAAGCCACGCACGAACAACCGCGCTGGTTCAATGTGGACGTGCAACTGGTAAAAAAAATCGCCCTCATCACCATAGCCGAACTGCGCCGGCATCCAGAACTGGCACGGATGCGCACCCTGCAGCGCGGCAATCGCCTGTCGATCACCCCGCTTGACCCGGCGGAGTGGCAGTTCATCACAAAACACCTGGCGCACGGTTAATGGAATGGTATGCGGCCTATCTGGCATTAGGCATTTTTGTCGGCTTCTTCGCCGGTTTGTTCGGTATCGGCGGCGGGTTGGTGCTGGTGCCGGTGTTGAGTTTCTTATTTGAAACACAGCATCCGGGCGGAACACAGAACCTGCATCTGGCGCTTGGCACCTCGATGGCATCCATTCTCTACATCGCCGCATCCAGTGCGTATGCGCATCATGCGCACGGAGCGGTGAACATGCGCATCGTGCGCGACATCACACCCGGGCTGTTGTTTGGCACTCTGCTTGGCACCCTGTTTGCCAGCCACGCTCCACAAACCTATCTGGCCATTTTCTTTGCGCTGTATGTATATTTTGCAGCCACGCAAATGCTGGTCGGCTTCAAACCGGAAGCCTCGCGGCAACTGCCCGGGCATACAGGTTTGACATTGGTCGGCATCGGTATCGGCGCGATCAGCAGCCTCGTCTCCATCGGCGGCGGAACATTGAGCGTGCCCTACATGCTCTGGCATAACATACCCTTCAAACAAGCCATCGGCACCTCGGCCGCGCTGGGCTTTCCCATCGCATTGGGCGGCACGCTGGGTTATATCGCCACCGGCCTGGCACAACCAACACTCCCTGCGGGCACGCTCGGGTTTGTCTATCTCCCCGCGCTGTTCATGCTCGCCGCAGGCAGCCTGTTTACCACTCGCCTCGGCGCGCAAGCCGCCCACCGCCTGCCGCTCAAACCGTTACGCTACGCCTATGCAGGGTTGCTGTTTGTGCTGGCAACCAAAATGCTGCTCAATTCCTGACCTGGTAGGAGCGCGATTTATCGCGCGATAGTCGCCGAATCAATCGCGCCAACCGGCAATGGGATGCATGTCGGGTAGGGGCGATTCACGAATCGCCCGTGCAATTCGTGAATCGCCCCTCCCTCCGGTCGAAATGACAAAGTGGGCGTTGCCGCTTGTCTGGATGCCCGCGCCTCTAGTCGGTTTATGCTGGAAACCCTAAAATGAGCAATCTAGTATGCATACCCAAAGGAGAAGAAAATGAGAATGCAAAAAGGTTTTACGCTGATCGAGCTGATGATCGTCGTGGCGGTTATCGCGATATTGGCAAGCGTTGCGATGCCGAGCTATCGTGATTACGTATTGCGTGCCAATCGGTCGGCAGCGCAATCGCACATGATGGATATTGCGGGTCGTCAGGGACAATACATGCTCGATAATCGTTCCTATGCAGCCACGGTGGGTGTACTCAGCATGTCCACACCAACGGATGTCTCTGCGCATTACACGGTCGCCATCACCATAACGGCAGCGCCACCAGGTTTTACCATTACCACCACGCCGTATGGCTCCCAAACCAGTGATTCGTGCGGAACGTTGTCGCTTGACAGCACGGGAGCCAAAACACCTACCACGGGGAGATGCTGGTGAGCAAAGGGTTCACACTCGTTGAACTGTTGATCGTTATCGTGATCACGTCGATCATGATGACGCTCGCCATGCCCTCTTTTACCGATTTTATGGCCTTGACACAAGTCAAGACGGATGCCTCTAACCTGCACCTTTCCCTGATGCGTGCGCGTTCTGAAGCAATCACACGAAACACCAGCATCACCGTGCAGCCAGCGGCTGGTGGATGGCAGGACGGCTGGACCATTTCCAACGGTATTGAGACCCAAGGCGCAGCCAAGACGGAGATTGCCGGCCCTGCAAGCGTGATCTACAACGCCAATGGGCGTGTTGCAGGCAATGCTGCGGTCAACTTTGAGATTTCGTCGCAAAAAACGGCGAGCAAATACTGCGTGACCATCAGCTTGAGCGGCCAGCCCATCGTCAAATCAGAGGAGTGCTCATGATGAGACGGTGTCCGATGAAACGGAATTGCGGTTCATCCATGATCGAAGTGCTGGTCACTATCGTGATCTTGGTGATTGGATTGCTGGGCCTTGCCGGCCTGCAAATGAAAACCCAGGCGATCGAGATGGAATCCTACCAGCGCACCCAGGCTATGGTTATTCTCAACGATATGGTTAACCGGTTTCAGGCAAACCGCAATACTCCGGACGACTATATCGCGAGCGGGACAGTCGGTGGCACGACACAAGTGTGCGACGCATTGACTGATGCGGCTTTCGACCTGTGCGAATGGGGGAACGCGCTTCGCGGTGCCGGTGAAATTTCGGGCGGCGGCGAGGTGGGTGCGATGATCGGGGCGCGGGGTTGCATCGCCGAGATCCAAGCGCCCGATACGGTCGCTTGCACCCCGGGTATTTATGAAATCACAGTTACCTGGCAGGGTATGTTCAAGACTGTGGCACCCAACAACACCTGCGCAAAAGCCCTGAATTTGTACGGCGATGACACCCAGCGCCGCGCGATTTCACTTCGTGTATCCAACGGAACGGGGAGCTGCATATGAAGAACCTCTCCTGCCTACGCCCGCGCCGCAGCCAGTACGGTCTCTCCATTGTCGAGCTAATGGTTGCGCTTACTATTGGTCTCATCGTGCTGGCGGCCATGTCGGGAGTCTTCATCGGCAGCAACCATGCGCGCAACGAGATGCAGAAATCCACCCAGCAACAGGAAAACGGGCGTTACGCCGCACAACTGCTTTCCGATAATCTCATGCTGGCAGGGTATCTCGCGGAATTTAATCCAACTAATCTGACAACACCTGCCGTACTGCCTGATCCGTGCGCCACATCAATAGTGGATCTGCTGACAGCGCTCCCGCTTCATGTGCAAGGAATAAACAATGGCGCAACGACGCCGGCGTGTATTTCGGATCTCAAGGCGGGAACGGATATCTTGGTGGTGCGACGCGTATCGAGCTGCGTTGCCGGAGCCGCGGACTGCGATGCGTATGTTGCGGGCACGCCGCACTTTCAGGCATCTCTGTGCACCCCGACCGATGGCAGCAATGTCGAGCTGGCGCACGCCATGACCAACGATGCCGACTATGCAGCCCATTATTTCGCGTTGAGCAACACGGCTTTAGACTTTACCCGGCGCAGGACCGATTGCGTTACCCAGGCCGATATCCAGCGCTATCTGGTGTATATCTATTACATTGCCAATAACAATGAATCCGGTGACGGTATCCCTACCCTGAAGCGCGCCCAACTCGGTGCAGATGCCTTTGCCATCGTGCCGCAGGTTGATGGCATCGAAGATATGCAAATCGAATACGGTATCGATAACAACAATGATGGCAGCCCGGATGCCTACACGCCGGCACCGGCTGCCACTTCCGATTGGCGCAATGTGGTAACTGCACGCATCCATCTGCTCGCGCGCAATTCGAGGACCACGCAGAATTATATCGACAACCGCAGTTACACGATGGGGCGGGAGGCGGATGGCACCAACAAGGTCTTGGGGCCTCTCGGCGACGGTTACAAACGCCACGTTTATAGCACCACGGTGCAGCTTGCCAACCCATCCTGGAGGCGGCAATGAGACAGCTCTCTTTACCCGGCAGGCAGCGTGGTGTGGTCATGTTCGTCGCCCTGATCATGATGGTTATGATGCTGTTAGTGGCAATCTCGAGTTTCAATATGGGTCGCCAGAACACGATCATCGCCGGCAATATGCAGCACAAGGCCGAAGCCGTGAGTTCGGCGAACCAAACGGTCGAGGAAGTACTCTCCAAAACTGACTTTATCACCGCTCCGAACGCGGCCCTGGCAGGCAATCTGTCCAACTATGATGTCAATGGCGACGGCACCAACGACATCACCGTGACGCTCACCCCGGCACCCTGCATCAAGAAGGCACAAATCATCAAGAACTCAGACTTGAGTGTCAGCAACCCCAACGACGCAGCCTGCATCGTCGGTGCGGGCCAGAATCTTGGTGTGGCAGGTGCCTCGACCGGCGATTCCCTTTGCGCCAACACTATCTGGGAAATCAATGCGGTGGCCGCCGATAATGTGACCGGTGCCGCAACAACCGTGACCGCCGGCATCGCGGTGCGTGTCGCCACAGACAATGCCGTCAATCCAGCGTTTATATGTCCTTGAGGAGTAAACAGCCATGAAACATATCTACAAAAACACCCGGTCTGTTCTGCTGGCGATGAGTCTTGCGCTCAATTCTTTCGGTGCGTCCGCCGAGGATATTGACATTTTCACCGGCACCTCCGCAGGAGCGGCAGAGCGCCCAAATGTGCTGATCGTGCTGGACAACACCTCGAACTGGGCGCGCCAGAGCCAGCAGTGGCCCGGCGGTCTGACGCAGGGGCAGGCCGAGGTGCGTTCGATCAAGACTGTGCTGGATGCGATCGGCAGCGACATCAATGTCGGCGTGATGGAATTTGTCACCGAAGGTAATGCCGGCAATATCGGCGGTTTCATCCGTTTTCCGGTTATCCAGATGGATGCCACCAACAAGGCCGCTCTCAAGTCCCAGATGGATACGATATTCGGTGATGTCAACGGCAACACCGAAAAACGCAACTCGGGCACCGAATACGGAAATCTGGCCTATGATGTTTACAACTACTATGCCGGCAGTGATGTGGGCAGCAACAGCAGCAGCCTGAATCCGCCCAGCACACACGTCGATGCGCGCGGCTACGACACGAATTACAGCAATTTTAATGGGCCGCTTTCCAGCGCCAACAGTTGCGCCAAGAATTACGTCATCTTCATCGGTAATCCCAGTTCGTCCGGCCCCTCCAGCGACTCTGCAGCGAATAACACGGAGCTGACCGGGTTGGGCTGCAGCAGCAGCAATATCGCGCTGCCCAATTTCACCTTGACTACCACGGCGGTAACCTCGAATCTGGGGAATAGCAACGCCTGTTATGCCGATGCGGGAACATGTACCACGAACGTGGTTACCGAGAACGCAAGTTGCGGCGACGGCACCTATTCCAGCTGTTCCTGCGGCACTGCCGTGGCCGCGCAGGCTTCCTGTGCCGCAGGCACCCAGCGTTATTCGGTGCTGGCTACCGACAATCAGGGAAGCAGTAATCTGGGTTACGCTGCCAGCTGTACCGCCAATGCAAGTCAATGCGACATGAGCGCCTATGCCGCAGAATGCACCGGAACCGGGGTGTCCTGTGCCTGTTCCGCCACTTTATACCAGACACCGAACACCTGTTCACCCGCCAGCAAGAAGAAATTTATGGTGGTCAGAACCAAGTCGTACACCACCACCGACAACTTGGGGTATTCGGCCGCCTGCTACACAGATGCGGCTACGCCTGTTTATGCTTCAGCCGACGAAGCTGCCTCATGTGCAACCTACGCGGGTTACGCTACCGGCAGCGGTTGCGTGTATGGCACGCCGACCACCACGGCAACAGCTTGTGCCGGTGGCACTTCGCAATTCACGATGAGCGGCGAATCGACGATAACCTCCGCCACGCCGAACGGAACCTACGATACCACCGGCAAGGGCAGCAGTTGGCATCTGGATGAATGGGCGCGCTGCCTGTACCAGAAAGGAGTTCCGGTTTCCGGTGGCGACAACCAGACCGCTGCGGTCTATACCATCGATGTATATAACGCGCAGCAGAACGATGATCACACCGCGCTGATGATGAGTACGGCGCGCGTCGGCGGCGGCAAGTATTTCGCCGCCACCAACGAAGGGGCGCTGACCAACGCGTTGAAACAGATTTTCGCCGAGATCCAATCGGTCAATTCCACCTTTGCCTCGGCTTCGCTGCCGGTCAATGCCACCAACCGCTCGCAGAACGAGAATCAGGTGTTCATCGGCATGTTCCGCCCCGATGGCAGCATGAAGCCGCGCTGGTTCGGCAACCTGAAGCGTTATCAGCTGGTCTTTGATAGTGACGGTGTGACAGTGACTCTGGGCGATAAGAACGGCGCGGTTGCGATCAACAACCAGACCGGCTTTGTCGGTGATTGCGCGGCCAGTTTTTGGACCACTGATTCTCCGCTCGATCCTGCCAATTTGCTTCTTGGGTACTATTGGGCCAATGTGCCGGTCAGCCCCGATCCGGCCAGCAAGTGCTCCGGGCTGGATCCCAGCAAGGTCTACTCCGATTCCCCAGATGGGCCGACCGTAGAAAAGGGTGCGATCGCCGAGGTGATCCGCAAGGGCAATAACCCGCCAACGACCGATGACATACCCACCTGGATATCCAACCGCACCCTCTACACCACTGCGGACGCTTTGACTACCTCGCTGACGGCCTTATCCGGTGCGGCAGCGCTTGATGCAACCCAAAGGTCATGGGCCAACGGCACCGACACGCAAAATGAGGATAATGATATCAGCACTATCGAAACCCGCGCCTCACTGCATGGCGATGTGGTGCATTCGCGGCCGCTGCCGGTCACTTATGGCGAGGGCGACGGCGTGATCTATTACGGTTCCAATGACGGCATGTTCCGCGCCATCGATGCCGAAAGCGGGAATGAACTCTGGGCGCTGATGCCCTTCGAGTTTGCGCAAGCGAGTTTTGTGGATCGGTTGCGTAACAACGAACCCATCATCAAATATCCCGGCACCGACATGACGATCACGCCCACGCCTATCGCCAAAACTTACGCCTGGGATGGTTCTATCGGCTTCGCGCAAAACCTGGATAACACCAAAGTATGGATTTACCCGACCATGCGCCGGGGTGGACAGATGGTTTATGCGTTGAATGTCACCGATAAAACAACGCCAACGATCATGTGGAAGCATGGCTGTTATAGCGGCACCTGCACATCTGACTTCACCAATATAGGCCAGACCTGGTCGGCACCGGTAATAATTCCCGTGGCCGGATATGCGACGGAGAAAGTGGCAGTGTTCGGCGGCGGCTACGATGCCTGCGAGGATGAGGACAGCGCTTCACCGGCCTGCGGCAGCCCCAAGGGCGCGAATATCTACGTGGTGGATGCCGCCAGCGGCTCGTTGCTCAAGACGTTCGACACCACACGCAGCGTCGTAGCCGAAGTATCGGTGGTGGACATGGATGGCGACGGCAATGCGGATTACGGCTACGCCGGGGATACCGGAGGCGATCTTTACCGCATCGACATGGTGGCCCGGAGCGTGTCAGGTAGCGTGGTGACGTACACAGCCCTTGCACCGGCGGCGTGGACCATCAGAAAGATCGCTGCGGCGAGCGGCGGAAGGAAATTCCTGTTCCAGCCCGCGTTGCTGCCATTAAGCCGGGATGGTCGCGTCTATGTGGCGATTGGTTCGGGCGACCGCGAACATCCCTTGTCATCCAATTACCCCTATAACAGCGTGACCAACCGCCTATATGTGTATCTGGATGATCTGACAGTTTCTTCCGGAACCGTTGACCTGAACTCATTGGATAATAAGACAACGGATCTCGGATGCAGCTCCACGTCCATTCTTCCAACTTCCGCTTCTGTAGGCTGGTTCATGGACCTCAATCAGTACGGTCAAGGTGAGCAGACAGTGACTTCGGCCCTTATCCTCGCTGGTCAGGTGGTGTTCAGCACCAACCGTCCCATCCCGCCTGCAGCGGGAAGCTGTTCCAACGTGCTGGGTGAAGCCAGAGGCTATTGGGTCAACCTGTTCAACGCATCGGGAACGATTGGTGTCACCGGAACATGTGGCGGCAACCGGTCCGACACCTTTGTGGGTGGAGGGTTGCCGCCATCTCCGGTGGTGGGCACCGTTCTCATCAACGGCAAACCGGTAACAGTGGTCATTGGCGCGGCAAATCCTGATGGCGGCACGAGTACGCCAATTTCTCCAGGGAAGGTAACTCCTGTTGTCACGTCGGTGCGGAGCCGCGTCTATTACAAGATAAAAGGCATTGATTGAAACGGGCAAAGTCGATGGCAAGCGGGTGGTTTACATCGGCACCGGAAAATATCTGGAAGCCAGCGACCTCACCAATGCTCTTGAGCCGCTTTTTGTTCAAGGTCTAACGGGAGCATCTATAAACCTGAGCCGGGCATGTAGGGGCGATTCACGAATCGCCCCTACAAACCCGCTGCATTTTTTCTGCGTCTCCACGTGAGCTCGCGTGACAAATGATGCGGTTCGTGCCTCACCACATCCTACGGCCAGTGTCGCAAATCGTAAAT
>CAZMWC010000084.1:6684-8377 GCA_964569805.1 uncultured Gallionella sp. | reverse complement strand
CGGGTTGCGACCAGACCATTCTGGAATTGAGCCGGGAAGCGGTATCGCTGCTGGCCTGGGCGATCGAGAAGCTGGGCGACCCGTTCGCTATTGCCGGATTCAACTCCAACACCCGCCACGATGTACGCTATTTGCACATCAAGGGCTACAGCGAACGCTGGGGCGATGAGGTCAAAGGCCGGCTGGCCGCGATGGAAGCCGGCTATTCCACGCGCATGGGCGCGGCGATGCGCCATGCGGCACACTATCTGGGGAAGCAGCAGGCAGACAAAAAACTGCTGTTGGTTTTGACCGACGGCGAGCCAGCTGACATCGACAGCAAGGATGGACGCGTCCTGATCGAGGACGCGCGCCAGGCGGTGAAAGAGCTGGATCGGCAAGGCATTTACAGCTATTGCATCAACCTCGACCCCAAGGCCGATGAATATGTGAAAGACATTTTTGGCAAGCAGTACACCATCGTGGACAACGTGGCGCAGCTACCGGCGAAATTACCGGAGCTGTTCATTTCGTTGACGAAATAACTTGCGTAGGGTGGGCAAGCTTCATCTGCCCACGCGGTATGGCGACAGCGTGGGCACAAAATCGTACCCACCCTACCCTGATGACCAAATAGCCATAGAGGGCAAAGTGTAATCCCTGTAAAATCATCGCCACCAAAGGAGAGCAGTAATGAGCAAGAGCTTGATCCAGTTCATCATCGAAGAGCAGCGCCACATCCCTAACGCCAGCGGCGAATTTACCGGCCTGCTGAACGATATTATCTCGGCCTGCAAGCAGATCGCGCATGATGTGAACAAGGGCGCGCTGATCGGCGTGCTGGGCAGCGCCGGCAGCGAAAACGTACAGGGCGAAACGCAGAAGAAGCTGGACGTGATCACCAACGAAGTGTTCATCAAGGCCAACGAATGGGGTGGCCACCTCGCCGCGATGGCATCGGAGGAGATGGACGACATCTACGAGATTCCAAAACAATACCCGCGCGGCAAGTACCTGATCTGTTTCGATCCGCTCGACGGCTCCTCCAACATCGACGTGAATATTTCCGTCGGCACCATTTTTTCCATCCTGCGCTGCCCCGAAGGTGTCGCCAATCCCACTGCCGCCGATTTCATGCAACCCGGCACCAAACAGGTGTGCGCCGGTTACGCGCTGTACGGCCCGGCGACGATGATCGTGCTGACCAGCGGTCACGGTGTGAACGGCTTTACACTGGATCGCGATGTCGGCGATTTCTTCCTGACCCATCCAAACATGCAGATTCCCGCCGATACGCAGGAGTTCGCCATCAACATGTCAAACCAGCGTTACTGGGAGAAACCAGTGCAGCGTTACGTCGAAGAATGCGTCAAGGGCACGGACGGTGGGCGCGAGAAGAACTTCAATATGCGCTGGGTTGCTTCGATGGTGGCCGAAGTACATCGCATCCTGACGCGCGGCGGTATCTTCATGTATCCGTTCGACACCAAGGATGCCGCCAAAGCGGGCAAGCTGCGCCTGATGTACGAAGCCAACCCGATGTCATTCATCGTCGAGCAAGCGGGCGGCGCAAGTTCCACCGGGCGCGAACGCATCATGGAACTGAAACCGGTCGGCCTGCATCAACGTGTGCCGGTGATCCTCGGCTCAAAGAACGAGGTCGAGCGTTTGGTGGGTTATCACAAGGGAGTTTAATCAATACTCCCCTCTCACG
>CAZMWC010000084.1:0-6584 GCA_964569805.1 uncultured Gallionella sp. | reverse complement strand
GCGGGAGAGGGGCTGGGGGAGAGGGTTATGTCCAAGCCATTAGTTTCGATAGTGATGGGTAGCAGCAATGACTGGGAGATCATGCAGCAGGCAGCGCGTGCCTTGCAGGATTTCGGCGTGGCATTCGATGCGCGCGTGATCTCGGCGCACCGTTCGCCCGATTTGCTGTTCGACTACATCAAGGAAATGAGCGCGCAGGGCGTGCAGTGTTTCATCGCCGGTGCGGGTGGAGCGGCGCATCTGGCCGGCGTGATCGCCGGCAAAACCACACTGCCGGTGCTGGGCGTGCCAATCCCATCCAAGTATCTCAAGGGAATGGATTCGCTGCTATCCATTGTGCAGATGCCCAAGGGTATTCCGGTGGCGACGTTCGCTATCGGCGAGGCCGGGGCGGCAAATGCCGGGTTGTTCGCGGCCTCCATGCTGGCGTTGAACGATACGCAACTGGCGCAGAAACTGACCGATTATCGCAAGCAACAGGCAGCGCAGATTGCGGCGACCACATTGCCGGTTTTATCGTAAGACGCGCCGCGCCTTTCCTGCGGGATTGCCAAGGAGATAACCAATGAAAAATTCGCTCCAGATATTCAACCAGAAACTGCTGGCGCTGGCGGAAAATATCGGCCTGCTGGTCATCGCCATCGCTACGGTGATCGCCATGTACGGCGAGGTCATGGTGATGGTGCGCGCCGAACTGGTGACGCTGGCCGATTTGCTGCTGCTGTTCCTTTATCTGGAAATACTCGCCATGGTTGGGGCGTATTACCGCTCGGGTAAATTGCAGGTACGTTTCCCGATTTACATCGGCATGGTGGCGCTGGCGCGTTATCTGGTGCTGGACATCAAAGGCATGGAAGACTGGCGCATGCTCGCGGTGACGGGTTCGATCCTGCTGCTGACACTGGCGGTGCTGGTAATCCGCTTCGGCCATGTGCGCTACCCCTACCCCGGCGACGAACAAGAGGCTTTGCGGCAAACCAATGCCAACAAGCTGTAGCAGTAGGATGGGTTGAGCGCAGCGATACCCATCATTTGTACCGTGGGAAACGATGGGTATCGCTGCGCTCAACCCACTTACACACTGAAAACAAAACCCCTCCCGGCCTGCCCTGGTCAGGGGAGGCCGGGAGGGGTTAATGAGCTAACCTGGAGGAACGTATGTCAGCTTTGCACGAATCCGATATAACCAGCCTGCCGCTGCTGCATCGCGGCAAGGTGCGCGACCTCTATGAAGTGGATGCCGATCATCTGCTGATCGTGCAGACCGACCGTCTTTCGGCGTTTGACGTGATTTTGCCCGACCCGATCCCGGGCAAGGGTGAAGTGCTCACCGCCGTGTCAAACTTCTGGTTCAACAAACTCGGTCATGTCATTCCGAATCACCTCTCCGGCATAGACCCTGCGTCAGTGGTAAAAAGCGAAGCCGAGCGCGCTCAAGTACGCGGGCGTGCTTTTGTAACGAAAAAACTCAAGCCGCTGCCGATCGAGGCGATTGTGCGCGGCTATCTGGTCGGCTCCGGCTGGAAGGATTACCGGAAAACCGGCGCGGTGTGCGGCATTGCATTGCCTGCCGGTTTGCAGGAAGCGCAAAAACTGCCGCAGCCATTATTCACGCCTTCCACCAAGGCGGCGGCAGGCGGCCATGACGAAAATATTTCGTTTGACCAAACGGTTGAACTGCTCGGCGAGGCGCGCGCCAACGAAGTGCGCGATGCGACGCTGGCGCTGTATATCGAGGCGGCAGACTATGCGCTGACCCGCGGCATCATCATCGCCGACACCAAGTTTGAGTTCGGCGTGGACGGAGCCGGCAAGCTATACCTGATCGACGAGGCGCTCACACCCGATTCCTCGCGCTTCTGGCCCGCCGACCAGTATCGTGTCGGCAGCAACCCGCCCAGCTTCGACAAACAATTCGTGCGTGACTGGCTGGAATCATCCGGCTGGAACAAGCAACCGCCCGCGCCGCGCGTCCCGCAAGACGTGTTGCAAAAGACCGCCGACAAGTACCGTGAGGCGCAACTGCGGCTTACCGGGGCATGACCAGCCCAACCGATCTGATCGCCGGTTTTCACCGTTTCCGCGAGCAGCATTTTGCGGATGATGACGCGCTATATCGTCAGTTGGTGCTGGACGGGCAAACGCCGAAAATACTCGTGGTGGCATGTTGCGATGCCCGCGTTGATCCGTCGCTGATACTGGATTGCGCCCCCGGCGACCTGTTTGTCATCCGCAACGTGGCGAACCTGGTGCCGCCGTCTGAAGGCCGCAGCGACGGTCGGCACGGCACCAGCGCGGCGCTGGATTATGGTGTGCGCACTCTGGGCGTGGAGCACATCATCGTGCTGGGGCACGCGCACTGCGGGGGTATCCGTGCATTGATGAGCGGACAGCAGACAGCAGATGCAGATTCATTCATCAACAACTGGATGCAACTGGCGGAAGAAGCGCGCGCCAGCATGGAGCGCGAATTGGCCGACGCGACACCCGAAGAACGCGAACGCGCCTGCGAACAGCGCGCCATCCTGGCTTCGCTCGACAACCTGATGACTTTTTCCTGGATACGCGAGCGCGTCGAACAGGGCTCGCTCACGTTGCACGGCTGGTACTTCGATATGGGAAACGGGCTGCTGCTGGGTTATGACGCAACCACACGCCGATTCGAAACCCTGTAGCCTGAAGGGTATTTCTAAAATCCACATTCATCCCGTACGGGCGATTCATGAACCTAAAAACGCAGTTGAGTGTGTTGTAGGTGCGAATTCATTCACACAATCAGTGCGTTCCGTGCGAATAAATTCGCACCTACGAAAACCTGTAGCACCATGATGTTTATTTATAAATCTCATAACTGCGCTTCTTTAGGATGAATCGCCCCTACCGCGTTGCGGAATGCTGTCCTACTCTAAGACTACTTGCCGGTCAATTCTTTGTAGCGCACCTTGTCGGCATCGTAGCGCGCTTCCACGGCCGCTTTCTCTGCCTTGAATTTTTCCAGCTCCTGTTGCAGCTTGTTCAGGCGCGCCTGCGATTCCTTCAGGTCTTCCTGCAAAGTGGGGTGAATCTTTTTGCCGGCTTTGGTGAGCGCATCGGCCTCTTTTTGGAATGCCAGCAAATTGTCGCTGGCCATCTTAATTTGTGAATTGGTGCTATTGATGCGGCCTTCTACCTGCTGCAAATTGCGGCTGCGCGCCAAATCAATCTCGTTGGTGTTGCTATAAGTGTTGATCAACGCCTTGTCGCGGCGTTTCTGCTCGATCGCTGTGGCGGTGTCCTCACGTTTCTTTAATTCCTCCTGCTCTTTGGCAAGGCGCTCCTCTGGGGAAAGAACTTCCTTCTTGTTGATCACCCGCCCTGATTTATCCAGTTCGGCGCGGTCTTTGTTGGCATATTCGGGGGGGATGGTTTCACCGTAGTGGGTCGTGCCCTTATCATCCACCCATTTGTACATCTTCGCTGCGGCGGGCGCGCTGAAAACCAGGCCGGTAACAAGCACAGCAAGCAATTTCGCTTTAGTCATTTTTCACTCCGTATTGGTCGCGATACGATTGTGCGGCGCACAGATTCTGCACCATCCCGGCCTCGCCCTGCAAATAGCCGAGCAGATCGTCCAGCGTGGCGATAGACACCACCGGAATACCATAGTTGCGCCGCACTTCCTGTGCGGCGGAAAATTCGCCCTGACCGCGCTCCATGCGATCCAGCGCGATAACCACGCCGCACGGCTCGGCACCAGACGCGCGGATCAGTTCGATGGATGCCCTTACCGAAGTTCCGGCAGAGATCACATCATCGATGATCAATACGCGTCCTTGCAGTTTCGCACCTACCGTCGTACCACCCTCGCCGTGGTCTTTGGTCTCCTTGCGGTTATAGCAGTAGGGCACGTTGCGCCCCTGTTCCGCCAATGCGATAGCAGCTCCCGCAGCCAACGGAATACCCTTGTAGGCCGGGCCGAACAGCATATCGAACGGCACTTCGGAAGCGAGAATGGCCTGTGCGTAAAACTGCGACAGATTCCTCAATGATGCGCCGTCGTTGAATAGCCCGGCATTGAAGAAATATGGCGACAGTCGCCCGGCCTTGGTCTGGAATTCGCCGAAACATAACACTTTCTGCTGCACGGCAAAGCGGATGAAATCCTGTCTGAAGTTTGACATGGTGATAGTGATCGCGGTCGAGTTGGAACAATGACCGACATTATAATGGCGCATCCCCCATCCATCGAAGATTTTCATGCGCATCATCACCGTCAATTTAAATGGCATCCGCTCCGCCGCCAGCAAAGGTTTCTACGAATGGCTGGCGCAGCAAAATGCCGACATCGTTTGCCTGCAGGAACTCAAGGCGCAGGCAGCCGACATGACGCAGCAGATGCTCACGCCGATGGGTTATCACGGTTATTTTCACTATGCAGAAAAGAAAGGGTATAGCGGTGTCAGCATCTACTCCAGACGCAAGCCTGACGGTGTAATCGAAGGCTTGGGCATCGCAGAATTCGATAGCGAGGGGCGCTATCTCGAAGCGCGCTTCGGCGATTTGAGCGTGATGTCGGTGTACCTGCCATCCGGCTCCAGCGGCGAGGAACGGCAGGCGGTGAAGTTCCAGTTCATGGCAGCTTTCCTCCCTCATCTGCGCGAGCTGCGCACCAGCGGGCGCGAACTGGTGATCTGTGGCGACTGGAATATCGCGCATCGTGAGATTGACCTGAAAAACTGGCGCGGCAACAAAAAGAATTCCGGTTTTCTGCCGGAGGAACGTGCCTGGTTAACCAAATTATTTGATGAGGCAGGCTTCGTCGATGTGTTCCGGCGAATGCATCCCGCACTGGCAGCCTATACCTGGTGGTCGAATCGCGGCCAAGCATGGGCCAAAGATGTCGGCTGGCGCATCGACTACCAGATCGCCACACCCGGCATCGCGGCGCGCGCGCACGCTGCGAGCATTTATAAAGACCAACGTTTTTCCGATCACGCGCCGCTGATCATCGATTATCGGCGTCGCGCCCCTCACTTTTACGTTGACGCTGTAGAAAAACCCATTTTTTGACGATTTCCGAGTGCAGCTCCTCCGCCCGGAATATTTCCGTTCCAACATCAAGCTCGGATTGTGATTTTTGCTTCGGCGAGCGCGAACAAATTGTTCCGCTGGTGACGTGAAACTGCGGGGGATAGCGGGCCTTATCCCCTCATTTACTGCGCATACCCGTGATGCGCCAATTTCTCGATGTTGTGTACCAGGCAGTAAAGCTTCCACTGCCCATCCACCTTCGTTCGCCCTCTGAGCGTGAAACGGTTGAGTTGTTTGTTGTGCCGCAAATTGCCGAACACCGGCTCCACGGTGGCGAAGCGTTGGCCGTATTGGATGCGCCCTTCCGGGCTGTCGATGCGGGCTTTCATTTTATCGGTGTAGCTCACCCCGTCTTTCTTGCCCCGGAAGAACGCTACTTGCCGCACCTTGGTTTTCTGCGGCGTGAGCAAGCAGCGATCACGATGCGTGCACGGCATGCAATCGCGTTGCGCGCCCTGGAACTTCACCGCCGCGTAGCCGTTGATCGTGCAGTCGCTGCCGTTGCCGTAAAGCTGTTTGCCCGCAGGGCAGATGCACGTCCCCGCCTGCGGGTCGTAGTCGAAATCCTTTGGCTGGTAGCGCGCGGCCTTTCTGGGTTTGCCTCCCTTGTCGTGGATCGGGTCGGGCAGCGCCTTGTATTTGTCTTGTTCGGTGAAGCGCTCATCGCGGCTGCGCATGTTGTTGTCGGCGATCAGCGCATCCACTTCCAGTGCGGCCAATTCCTTGAGGTTGGCTTCTGAATGGTATCCGGCATCGGCGGTGATGAGGCTGCTATCGTTGATGAGCGGGGTCTTTGTCTTGGCGGTTTTGATGGCCTTGACCACGGGCAACAGCAGCTCCTGTTCGCTGCCCGTGCCGTGCGCTTGCGCTTCGACAATGATCTGGTGCTTCGCATCGACGGCGGCCACGCCGGTGTAGCCCTGTATCACGCCCTTTGAGGTCGCCATCTTCGCGGATTCGTTGTCGGTGCGGTTGCTCTTGCGGACTGCGCCCTTGCTGCCCTTGCGATCTTCTTTGTGATCGGCCAGCCATTGCCGCATTTTGGCCGCATCGTTTTGCAGGCGGGTGATGCGCTGCGTTTCTTTGGCTTTCAGGCCGGGCTCGTTGGCGCGCTGATCTTCTTCGCGGTGGCGTTCCAGCATGACCTTCGCAGCCGCTTCGAGTTTCGCCGCCTGCCGCTCGAAATCGGCGCGTGTGCCGCTCTTCGCTTTGGATGCATTGCTCGGAAGTTTCACCCCGTCGATGGCGAACATTTCACGACCGATCAAACCCTGCTTGTCGCAGATAAAAAGTATCTGCGTGAAGAGGCGCGCGATGTCGTCGCCCAGCGTCGAAACGAATCCGGCGATGGTGGTGAAGTGCGGCTGGCTGTCGCCGGATAGCGCGATGAAGGTGACGTGCTGGCGGCAAGCACTTTCGATGTCGCGGCTGCTGACGATCCCCATGGAGTATGCGAACAGCACGACTTTCAGCAGCATGGCGGGCGGATAAGCGGTGGCACCCGTTACGTCATT
>CAZMWC010000083.1:0-8404 GCA_964569805.1 uncultured Gallionella sp. | reverse complement strand
CGATGGCGCTGATGCTGTTGCAGCACAACGCCACCGTCACCATCTGCACCTCCAAAACCGTTGACCTGCCCAAATTCACGCGCGATGCCGACATCCTGGTCGTCGCCACCGGCAGGGCGAAAATGATTACCGGAGACATGATCAAGCCCGGTGCGGCGGTCATTGATGTCGGCATCAACCGTATGCCGGACGGCAAACTGTGCGGCGATGTGGATTTTGATTCCGCGAAAGAAGTGGCCGGCTATATCACACCCGTTCCCGGCGGTGTCGGCCCGATGACCATTACCATGCTGGTGGCGAACACGGTGCAGGCGGCGGAGCGAACAGCGGGAAAATAACCCTCACCTACCCGCGAAGGGTGATAATGGGATTCCCTAATGTTCGGGATCGCCAAAAATCATGGTTACGCCGAATAAACTGCTGGACAGGCCCGTTCTTGTCTTATGGCTGGGCTTGGCGCTTGCCTTGCTCTCTCTGGGTGGCGCGGTCGCATTCAATCTCCATCTCGAATATGAACACGTGGCAACCCGTGAGGGAGACAGGCTGTCTGCCCAGGCGCGCGTGATTGCCGAGAACATCGAACACCAACTGGCGAAAACCAATATTACGCTTGAAGTCATCCGCGACGAACTGCCCAACTGGAAAGGACAGTCCGGCCAGCAGGAAAGGTTGTATCACCTCAAGGCGTTCAGCAGCGCGGGCATACGCTACCTCGCTATTATGGATGCGGAGGGCACGATACTCGCAGCAAATCTGCCGGAATTTGCTGGCCATAATTTCAGCCAGCGCGACTATTTCCAGGCCGCCAAACAGCAGCATGACGCGGGCACGCTTTACGTTTCGCCGCCCTTCAAAAGCGCGTCCGGCCCTTATGTCATCAACCTCACCCGCATGATTTCCGGGCCGCAAGGGGAGTTTGCCGGGGTTATCACCGCCTCGCTTGACCCGGAATATTTCGCCACCCTGCTGTCGTCGGTGCTGTATGCGCCGGGCATGTGGGATGCGGTCGGGCACGGTGACGGGCAGTTGTTTCTGATGATGCCAGCGCGTGAAGACCTGAACGGGATGAATCTGGCACAGCCCGGCTCTTTATTTACCCAGCATCGGAATAGCGGCCAGGTTGCGACCGTACTCACCGGCATGGCGTATTCCACCAAAGATGTGCGGATGATGGCACAGCGCACCGTGCAACCCGCCCAACTCAAGATGGATAAGCCGCTGGTGGTGGCGATCAGCCGTGACCTTGATGCGGTTTTTCAGCCCTGGCGCCGCACCGCGCAGGTACAGGCCGGGCTGTTCGGGCTGATCGCACTCATTTGCGTGCTCGGGCTTTATATCCACCAGTATCGCCAACGCAAGCTCGAGCAACAGGCAGCCGAAGCTCGCGCACTGGCTGACCGTTTCAGCATGGCGCTGGACCGCATCCCGGCCTATATCTACATGAAGGATCGCCAGCATCACTACGTTTACGCCAACCGGCCAACTCTGGAATTGTTCAACTGCTCGAAAGAAGAGTTGCTCGGCAGTGATGATGGCCGTTTCTTTCCGCCCGACACTGTCGCCCGGCTGCGCGACATTGATACCCGCGTGCTCGAACACGGCGAAGATACGGCTGAAGAAGTCATCGTTCGGGGAGCGGATGGCAGCCAGCGCGTGTATTGGGAAATCAAGACACCGATGTACGACAATACCGACAAAACCAGCATCTGTGGCCTATGCGGAATCTCCACCGACATCACCGAACGCAAACTCCTGCAGGAAAAACTGGAGCAGCAGGCGCACCAGGATTACCTGACCCGGCTGTTCAACCGCCGCCATTTCATGGAGCAAGGACAGTTGGAGTTGTCCCGCGCACAGCGCTATAGCAACCTTCTTTCGGTGTTCATGCTAGACATTGATTTTTTCAAAAACGTCAACGATACCCACGGGCACAAGGCTGGCGACATCGTGTTGCAAAAATTGGGTGACATCCTGCGCGAAACATTGCGTTCGATCGACATCGTCGGGCGCATCGGCGGCGAGGAGTTCGCCGTCCTGCTGCCTGAAACGAATATTCAGAAAGCCACCGAAGTGGCGGAGCGGTTGCGCGAAATCACCGCCGGTACCGATGTCGTACTGGAAGACGGCTTGCCGTTACATTTCACGATCTCGATCGGCGTGGCCGCATTAAAAGGAAAAGACACCAACATCGATATGTTGCTTAGCCAGGCCGACAAGGCGCTTTACCAAGCCAAAGAAAGCGGCCGCAACAAGGTATGCGTCGCTGACTGAAAATCGTAATCCTGCGTTGTAGGGGCAATTCATGAATTGCCCGCACCAAATACCCGGGCGATTCGTGAATCGCCCCTACGTCCGTAATGGGGGTGATGTATAACCACCCTACGCCCCATTTGACACCACTTGCAAAAATGCATCGCCGTATTTCGCCAGTTTGGCCTGTCCGATGCCGCTGATCTGCACCATCTCATCCAGCGTCTGCGGGCGGCGATTGAGGATTTCCAGCAGGGTGCTGTCGTGGAAGATTACGTAGGGTGGTACGCCTTGTTCGCGGGCGAGTTCGAGGCGTTTGGCTTTTAGGGCGAGCCACAACGGATCGTCGCTCGCACCGGCAAAAGGTTCGCGCGATTTGGCAGTGCGTTCGGCGCGCTGCGCCTTGCGCTTGACCGGGTCGGCATCGCGGCGCAACCAGACTTCCTGTTCGCCGCGCAGTACCGGGCGCGCGGCATCGGTGAGTTTCAGTCCGCCGTAGGCTTCCATGTCCACGTTGAGCAGTCCGGCGGCGGCGAGCTGGCGATAGACGCTGCTCCACTGCTGTTGCGTTAGTTCCTTGCCGATGCCGAAGGTGGAAAGTTGTTGGTGCTTGAACTGTTCGACCTTTGCGGTCTCCTTGCCGAGCAGCACGTCGATCAGGTGAACGACACCGAAGCGTTGCCCGGTGCGATACACGCAGGACAGTGCCATCTGCGCAGCCTGTGTCGCATCCCAGGTATCCACAGGCGACAGGCAGTTGTCGCATTCGCTGCAATCACCGGGATGCTCTTCGCCGAAATAGCGCAGCAGGGTCTGGTGGCGGCAAGTGGTGGACTCGCAGAAACCGAGCAGCGCATCGAGTTTTTGCAGCTCGACGCGCTTGCGTTCCTCGGGTGAGTCACCGGACAGCAGCATCTGGCGCATCGAAACGACATCGCCCAGCCCGTAGGCCATCCACGCGTTCGCGGGCAGACCATCGCGCCCTGCCCTACCCGTTTCCTGATAATAGCCTTCCATACTTTTGGGTAAATCGAGGTGGGCGACAAAGCGCACGTTGGGCTTGTCGATGCCCATGCCGAACGCGACGGTGGCGACCATGATGATGCCCTCCTCGCGCAGGAATCTCTTTTGGTTCTGGCTGCGCGTGGCGGCATCCAGCCCGGCGTGATAGGGCAAGGCATCCCAGCCCTGTTCCTTGAGCCAGGCGGCGGTCTCTTCAACTTTCTTGCGCGACAGGCAATACACGATGCCCGCATCGTCGGGGTGTTCGGTTTCGAGGAAGGTTTGCAACTGTTTGCGGGCGTTGTCTTTGAGCGTGACGCGGTAGCGGATGTTGGGGCGGTCGAAGCTGGAGACAAACTGGCTGGCCTGTTCCAGCGCCAGCCGCTCGACGATCTCGCGCCGCGTCGGCGCATCCGCTGTGGCGGTGAGCGCGATGCGCGGCACGTTGGGAAAGCGCTCGTGCAATACCGTCAGCGCGCGATATTCCGGGCGGAAATCGTGGCCCCATTGAGAGACGCAATGGGCTTCGTCGATGGCGAACAAGGCGATGCCTGAATTTACCCCCTCTCCCCTCGCGGGAGAGGGCTGGGGAGAGGGGGCATCCTCGAAGCTTCCACCCTCCCCCCAGCCCTCCCCCGGCGGGAGAGGGAAGTGAAGCCCCTCTCCCTCCGGGGGAAGGGTTGGGAAGGGGGCGTTCAAGCGTTCCAGCAGATTCAGAAATCCCTCCGTCATCAACCGCTCCGGCGCGACGTACAGCAGCTTCAACTCGCCGCGCATCACTTGCCGCGTCACCTCGCGTGCCGCATCGGCATCCAGGCTGGAATTGAGGAAGGCGGCCTGCACGCCGAGCTGCTTGAGCGCGTCCACCTGATCCTGCATCAGCGCAATCAGCGGCGACACCACGATGCCGACACCCGCGCGCAGCAAGGCGGGAATCTGGTAACACAGCGACTTGCCGCCGCCGGTCGGCATCAGCACCAGCGCATCGCCGCCATTTGCCACATGCTCAACGATAGCCTGCTGCGCGCCGCGAAAGGAGGCGTAGCCGAAAACGTCATGGAGGATTGATTGCGGTGAGGGAGTCGTCACGGGTTCTAGGGCGCTGTGGCTAATGGCTTGCGGGCTTGGCATTGGCTACGGCGGAGGCTGCCGGTGGCTGTTTGCCGATAAACTGGAAAAATATCTCGTCGCGCTTGACCATGCCCAATTCGTTACGCGCGCGTTCTTCAATTGCTTCGGTGCCCTGTTTGAGGTCGCGCACTTCGGCATCCAGCAGCGCATTGCGCGCTTGCGTTTGTTGGTTGATTTTCTGTTGCGTTTCGACCTGGCGGTTCACGTCCCATACCCTCAACCAGCCGCCCTTACCCAGCCACAACGGGTATTGCAACAGCAGCAGCAGCGAGACCAGTATCAGGGTGACAGCACGACGCATATTGTTCCGGCAATCAAGTAGTGGGCATGTTCTCCCTCTCCCCAACCCTCTCCCGCAGGCGTGAGAGGGAGCGAACGAATCGCTACGCGAATTTTAAGTTAGCGCAATTGGTAATACGCCCCGCGCCCCGGATAGGAAGCGGTATCGCCGAGGTCTTCTTCGATGCGCAGCAACTGGTTGTATTTTGCCATGCGGTCGGAGCGCGAAGCAGAACCCGATTTGATTTGCATCACGTTGGTGGCGACGGCGAGGTCGGCGATAAAAGAGTCTTCGGTCTCGCCGGAACGGTGCGAGATCACGGAGGTATAACCGGCGCGCTTGGCCATTTCGATGGCGGCAAAAGTCTCGGTCAATGTGCCGATCTGGTTGACCTTGATCAGGATGGAATTCGCAATGCCTTGCTTGATGCCTTCACGCAGTATCTTGGTATTGGTGACGAAAATGTCGTCGCCCACCAGTTGGATCGTCTTGCCCAAACGCTCGGTCAGCAGCTTCCAGCCGTCCCAGTCGCGCTCGCCCAGGCCGTCCTCGATGGAGATGATGGGGTATTTGTCCACCCAGGTGGCATACAGATCCACCATCTGCGCGGAGTTCAGTATCAGCCCATCGGATTTCAGGTGGTACATGCCGTCCTTGTAAAACTCGGAAGCGGCGGGATCCATGCCGATCGCCACATCCGCACCCGGCACATAACCGGCGGCCTCGATGGCCTCGACGATAACTTTCAGCGCGGCTTCGTTGGAGCCGAGAGCGGGGGCAAAGCCGCCTTCGTCACCCACCGTGGTCGGCAAACCGCGATGATGCAGCACGGCCTTCAGGCTATGAAACACCTCGGCACCGTAGCGCAATGCTTCGCGGAAGCTCGGCGCACCCACTGGGATAATCATGAATTCCTGCATGTCGGCACCGCCCGTGGCATGTGCGCCGCCGTTGATGACGTTCATCATCGGCACCGGCATCTCCATCCTGCCGGAGCCGCCCAGATAACGGTACAGCGGCAAGCCGCTTTCTTCCGCCGCCGCGCGCGCCACCGCCATCGACACCGCGAGAATAGCATTCGCGCCGAGGCGCGACTTGTTCTCGGTGCCATCCAGCTCGATCATGGTCTGGTCAATGAAAGCCTGTTCGGCGGCATCCAGCCCGATGATCGCTTCGGCGATCTCGGTATTCACATATTCCACGGCTTTCAGCACGCCCTTGCCCAGATAGCGCTGCTTGTCGCCATCGCGCAACTCCATCGCTTCCCGTTCGCCGGTGGAAGCGCCGGACGGCACGGCGGCGCGCCCCATCACGCCGGATTCCAGCAGCACATCCGCTTCCACGGTAGGGTTGCCGCGCGAATCCAGAATTTCGCGGGCGATGACATCAACGATTGCGCTCATGATATTTTTTTCCTTACTTTCATTATCCCAAGCCGGGCTGGCCGACACCAAAAATTTGCCCCACAAATTGCTATGCGATGGCGGGGGCTCCGCCCTTGCGATTACCCCGTAGGGGCGATTCACGAATCGCCCGAACAATCCGGCGCGGTGACAATGGACCGGGCGATTCGTGAATCGCCCCTACATGTTTTTCAAATCGAATTGCTCTTCAATCAATCCCTGCTGTTTGACTGCACTGTCCAACACCATCAGCGTCTTCAACAATTCCTTGAGATGGCCGAGCGGAAAGGCATTCGGCCCATCCGACAACGCCTGCGACGGGTTGGGATGCGTTTCCATGAACAAGCCGGAAATCCCCGCCGCCACTGCCGCGCGCGCCAACACCGGCACGAATTCGCGCTGGCCGCCGCTGACTGTCCCCTGCCCGCCCGGCAATTGCACCGAATGGGTGGCATCGAACACCACCGGGCAACCGGTGTTGCGCATCACCGCCAGCGAGCGCATGTCGGATACCAGATTGTTGTAACCGAACGACGCGCCGCGCTCGCACACCATGATGTTGTTCTGACCGCTGGCCGCACGCGCTTTTTCCACCACGTTGTGCATGTCCCACGGCGACAGGAACTGCCCCTTCTTGATATTCACCGGGCGGCCGCATTGCGCCACGGCTTGAATGAAATCGGTCTGGCGGCACAGGAACGCGGGGGTTTGCAGCACATCCACCACCGCCGCGACCGGCGCGATCTCTTCGATGCTGTGCACGTCGGTCAGCACCGGCACGCCCAGTTGCGCTTTCACTTCAGCGAGGATTTTCAGCCCGGCATCCATGCCAAAACCACGGAACGATTCGCCGGAGCTGCGGTTGGCCTTGTCGTAGGAGGATTTGTAAATAAACGGGAGATTCAACTCGCGGCAGATTTCCTGCAACTGCCCGGCGGTGTCTATGGCCATTTGCTGCGATTCGATCACGCAAGGCCCGGCAATCAAAAACAGCGGGCGATTCAGCCCGACATCGAAGTTGCATAGCTTCACGCAACCACCTCTGTCCTCTGTTTTCTGTCCTCTGCCTTCTGACGCTGCAACGCCGCCTCGACATAGGCTTTGAACAACGGATGCCCGGCGCGTGGCGTGGAAGTAAATTCGGGGTGGAACTGTACGCCGACGAACCACGGGTGCATGGTTTGCGGCAACTCCATCATCTCCGGCAGATTTTCGGAAGGAGTGCGCGCGGAAATAATCAGCCCGTTCTTTTCCAGCTCGGGCACGTAATGGTTGTTGACTTCATAGCGGTGGCGGTGACGCTCGTTCACTTCATTGCCGTAAATTCGTTGTGCCAGCGTGCCGGGTTTGACCGGGCAGCGCTGCGAGCCGAGGCGCATGGTGCCGCCCAGATCGGAATCACTGCTGCGCATTTCCACCTTGCCATCGCGATCCAGCCATTCGGTAATCAGCGCGACTACCGGATGCTCGGTTTTCAGATCGAATTCGGTGCTGTTCGCGTCAGACATAGCGGCGACATGGCGCGCATATTCGATCACGGCGAGCTGCATTCCCAGGCAAATGCCAAGATACGGAATATTGTTCTCGCGCGCAAAACGAATCGCGGCAATTTTCCCTTCTGTGCCGCGTTTGCCGAAACCGCCCGGCACCAGAATCGCGTCGAAGTGCGCCAGCCCCTGAATACCGGCAGTCTCAATATCTTCCGAATCGATGTATTCGATGTTGACCTTGGTCGCGGTATGAATACCCGCATGGCGCAATGCCTCGATCAGCGATTTGTAGGACTCGGTCAAATCGACATATTTACCGACCATACCGATGGTGATTTGATGCTGCGGGTTTTCCAGCGCAGTCACCAGTTTCGCCCACACCGACAGATCGGCGGGCGGCAAATCCAAGCCCAATTCTTCGCAGACGATACGGTCCAGGCCTTGCTGGTTGAGCATTTGCGGAACCTTGTAGATGCTGTCCACATCCCACATCGAAATCACGCCCTCTTCGCGCACATTGGCGAACAGCGAAATCTTGGCACGCTCATCGTCGGGGATCGGCCTGTCGGCACGGCACAGCAGCGCAGTGGGGAAAATACCGATCTCGCGCAACTTCTGCACGCTGTGCTGCGTCGGCTTGGTCTTCAGCTCACCGGCCTTGGCGATATAGGGAACCAGCGTCAAATGCACGTAAGCCACATGGTTGCGGCTCTTGCGCAGCCCCATTTGCCGCGCGGCCTCGAGGAATGGCAACGATTCGATGTCGCCGACCGTACCGCCGATTTCGACGATTGCCACATCGGCGTTGCCGTCATGCGAAGCCGCCGCACCGCGCTCGACGAACGCCT
>CAZMWC010000082.1:0-8453 GCA_964569805.1 uncultured Gallionella sp. | reverse complement strand
TTGGCGCGCCAGACGAACAGGTTGCGCGGCCAGTTTTCCGGGGCATCCGGGTCGGCAAAGGCGACATCCAGCGAGCCGTCCTTGAGCTTGCCCACGATATGCTTGGCAATACTGGCTTCATCGGTGGCACCGGCTTTTTCGGCTTCGGAAACCAGATCCAGCGGGTTGGTATTCCAATGCGGCGCGGACGGCAGCCAGCCCATGCGTACTGCGGCAACATTGTAGTCGGCCAGCGAATAGCCCTTGTACTTACCCTTGCCGGCAGGCGACAGCAAATCATCGCCCTTGAGCGTTTCATAGCGCCACTGATCGGTATGGAAGTACCAGTAAGAAGTGGTGTTCATGTGGCGCGGTGGGCGCTGCCAGTCAAGCGCGAAGGCGATCGGTGCCCAACCGGCTTGCGGGCGCAGTTTTTCCTGCCCCACATAATGCGCCCAGCCGCCACCCGATTGACCCACGCAACCGCAGATGTGCAGCAGGTTCATGACCCCGCGGTAGCCCATATCGTTGTGATACCAGTGGTTGATCGCCGCACCCATGATCACCATGGACTTGCCGTGGGTTTTGGATGCGTTATAAGCAAACTCGCGCCCGGTGCGCTCCAGATCGGCCGCCTTCACGCCGGTAACTTTCTCCGCCCAAGCCGGGGTATAGGCCACGCTGGCATCGCCGTAATCCTTGGTCACATTGCCGCCGCCCAAACCGCGGTCGATACCGTACTGGGCAACCTGCATGTCAAACACGGATGTCACCAGCACGTCTTCGCCGTTGGACAGCTTCAATTTGCGTACCGGCACATTACGGAACAACAAATTGTCTTCACCCGTCTCGAAGTGCGGGAAGCCCACCGAAACCACCGTGTCCTTACTATCGATACAAGTTAGTTCGGCGACGATTTCCTGCTGGCTGGCAGCATTTTTCGGCAGCAAATTCCACTTGCCTTCTTCGCCCCAACGGAAACCGACCGAGCCGTTTGGCACAACAAATGCCTTGGTTTTTTCGTCGTACACGACGGTTTTCCAGTCCGGATTATTGGTCTCGCCCATTGCCCCGTTGAAGTCGGAAGCGCGCAGGCAGCGGTCGGACACATAGGCATCGTCGTGCTTGCGCAGCATTACCTGAATCGGCAGATCGGTATATTTGCGGGCGTATTCGGAAAAATACGGATCCTGCTTGTCAATGTAAAACTCTTTCAGCGCCACATGCCCCATCGCCAGAAAGGCGGCGGCATCGGTACCCGGATTGACCGGCATCCACAGATCGGATGCCTTGCAAAATTCGGCGTAATCGGGTGCCATCGAAATAATCTTCGCGCCCTTGTAACGCACTTCCGAGACAAAGTGCGCGTCCGGGGTGCGCGTGGTCGGCAAACTGGAGCCGCACACAATAATGTAGGTGGAATTAAACCAGTCGGCCGCTTCTGGCACGTCGGTCTGCTCGCCCCAAGTCTGGGGAGATGCCGCCGGCAGATCGCAATACCAGTCATAGAATGAGCCGCATGCCGAGCCGATCAGCGACAGATAGCGCGCGCCGGCAGCATAGGAAATCATCGACATGGCGGGAATAGGCGAAAAACCAAAAATGCGGTCCGGCCCCCACTTTTTGATAGTGTGAACGTTGGCGGCAGCGATGATTTCCTTCACTTCATCCCATGAGGTGCGCACGAAACCGCCCAAGCCGCGTACGGCGGTGTATTGCTTGCGCTTGGCAGGGTCAGCCTGGACGGCAGCCCATGCTTCCACCGGGTCTTTGCCGGTGTTGCGTTCGGCGCGGTACAAATCAAGCAGGCGTCCGCGGATCAGCGGATGCTTGATGCGGTGCGGGCTATACAAATACCAGGAGAATGAAGCGCCACGCTGGCAGCCGCGCGGCTCATGATCCGGCAAATCTTCGCGGGTGCGCGGGTAATCGGTCTGTTGCATCTCGAATGATACTAGGCCGTTCTTGACAAAAATCTTCCACGAACAACCACCCGTGCAGTTCACGCCGTGCGTGGAACGCACCACCTTGTCATGCGCCCAACGATGGCGGTAGGCATCCTCCCACTGGCGGTCTTCGTTGGTAACGATGCCGTGGTTGTTGGAGAAGGTCTCCTTGATTTTTTCCAAAAATTTCAATCGATCGAGAAAGTGACTCATACTTATCGCTCCTGTTAATGAATATTTTAATACCGCTTGGATTACATTTTTACATACTTACATCAAATCAATTGCATTTCTTATTTTCGGTTATCGCAATGCGGGTCATCATTAAATCCGATGAGTTGCAATATCGATTGAAACAACCAAAAATCCATCAATCAAACTAAAGGCTATGTGAATCAAGGGTTCTTGATTTCAGAACCGCTACGCAAATAGAACCACCAGTTCAAAATAAGGCACAACGCGTAAAACACTGCGAAACCGTACATGGAATACTCCGGTGTACCGGCCTTGATCTGTGCGCCAATCACCACCGGGGCGATAAACGCGCCGTAAGCGGCCACGGCAGAAGTCCAGCCGAGCACCGGGCCAGCCTGCTGTCGGTCGAAAATCACGCCCACGGTACGGAAGGTCGAGCCGTTGCCCAGTCCGGTGGCGGCAAACAGCACTACGAACAATATCATAAAGACCATAAAGTATTCTTCCGGCGTTGCCGACTTGTAGGCCAGCAACATCACGTAACCCACCGCAGCGGAGGATGCCACCATCACCGCCGAAATGATCTGGGTAACGATGGAGCCGCCTACCTTATCGGAAATCCAGCCACCCACCGGGCGGATCAACGCGCCGATGAACGGGCCGATCCAAGCCCAAGTCATGGCGGAAGGCGCATTGGGGTTTTTCAGGGTATGCGCCATCAGGCCGGTCACCGGGTCGGGAATGTGCTGCACGCCAAAAATCACCGTAATAGACAACGGCAGCGCCATCGAGAAACCGATAAACGAACCAAAAGTCACGACGTAGAGCGCGGTCATCGACCAAGTATGCTTGTTGCTGAAAATGGCAAACTGCTTGTTGATGTTGCCCTTCATCTCGCCAAACGCCGCGAGTTTCATCACAAACAGCACGGCAACCATAATCAGCGGTAACGCCACCCACATATTGAGCAATCCGAGGCCGGTCGGTGCGGGAAGATACAGGTACAGACCGAGGCCACCGATGAAAAAGGTCAACCCCCACAAATAAAATATCTTGGCAAAGGCCGCCAGCGTGCCGCCGGTATCGGGTGACAACGGCAACAGGTTGTTCATGCCGAACCAGGCCGCAATCACCAGAGGGATCAATATCGCCGCCCAGATAAAGCCTGCGTTCTGGATGAAAGTGGCTGTGCCTGCAGTGATCTTGCCGAAAATCCACCCACTATCCTTCAATAATGTCATCGGCTCACCGCCCAACGTACCAAATACACCGGCGGTCATCACCAGCGGAATCAGTATCTGCATGGTAGTCACGCCGAAATTGCCCAGCCCCGCATTGAGCCCCAAGGCCGTACCTTGCAACCGCTTTGGAAAGAAGCCGCTGATGTTGGACATGGAGCAGGCGAAGTTGCCGCCACCGATGCCGGACAAAAATGCCCAGAACTGAAACACGATCAGCGGCGTATTCTTGTCTTGCAGCGCGATCCCAGTCCCGATGGCCGGAATAATCAACAGCGCAGAGGTCAGGAAGATGGTATTGCGCCCACCACAGATACGGATAAAGAACGAAGCCGGTATACGCAGCGTCGCACCCATCAACCCGGCAATTGCGGTCAGGGTAAACAACTCCGCAGGTTTAAAGGGGAAGCCAAGATTGATCATCTGCACCGTGATCATGCCCCACATCAACCATACGGCGAAGCCGCATAGCAGGTTTGGGATCGATATCCACAGGTTGCGGTTGGCAATATGCCTGCCCTTTGACTCCCAAAAGGCATTGTTCTCGACATCCCACTCCGCAATATCGGCAGGGCTGTGACTGACCGTGCCTGAAGAGCCGTAGCCGACCGTACCTCCGACACCCAGCGAACCCCGCTGTTTTTTCTTGTTCATCATGTAATTCGAGTAAAAGTTGGTTGCTTATCGAGCTAATAATGAATAGATACCGTAACCCGCAACCAAGAGCCCGGCGACCAAGTTAATGGGTCTGGTGCTTTCAGTGGGTTGCCTTATAAACAGGGCATCTATACGCATCAATTCAGTGATCTTGGTACGAACAAAAACAGACATAATCAATGTCAGTCCGTAGGTTACGCCCACCACATTAACAACAGTATCCAAATCTCTCACCGTAATAATTTATACGTGCCATGAAGCTCACAAAGTTTGATGAAGCAGAGTTACTCGTTTTAATCCCCCTCTCGAGGTTAGGAGGGGTTATTCCATTTCTTAATCGGCAATGCAAACGTAGGGTGCATTCCATGCGCCATTGTTACTGGTGCATGGAATGCACCCTACGTAGTTATTGTTAACGGCATCAGTGCAGCCAAAAGAGCGGGAAGGCCGTAACCTCCCCCTCTCGGGTGTTACATCAATCAGGTATATGCAAATCTACGTGCTTCATATGTTCCTTCTCTTTATCGGAGAGCTTGTCCCACCATGTGCCGCCGGAGTTGCCGTAGTCAAAGCGCTCGGCGCCCTTGCGGGTGTAGTAGTACCAGTTCAGGAACCAGGAATAGGAATAGAAAATCGCGATTCCGATGAAGAACGGAGTGGCACTGCCGGTTTTGGTGATAGCCATACCGATGAGCGAAGTCCAGACGAACGGGCCGAAAGCCGCCCACGCCCCGGTCCAGCCGAGCATCTGCGCGCCTTTCGCAGACGAATAGGCGAACACGATCGGATACTGGCGGAAGGTCGCCGCATTGTTGGTGCCCGTCATCAGGAATATCCACAGCATGATGTAGAGGAATCCCGGAAACTGGTCAACGCCGGTGGGTGTCAGGTAGCCGCCCAATACCAGCGCCACACAACCGCCGATCTGCCCCAGCGTGCACCAGTGCATACCCTTGCTGCCACCGATTTTGTCGAACAGGCTGCCCGAGATCGCGCGGATAAGTCCGCCGATTAGCGGGCCCATGTAGGCGTAGGCCAATGGATCTGGTGCACCGTCGAAACCACCGTAGATGGTCTTGATCATCATCGGGAACGCGGCCGCATAACCGGCGAACGAACCGAACGAACAGATATAGGTGATGGTGCAATTCCAGGTATGCACCCGCGCCCGGTTCAGGTTGCTCAAAATTTCAAACTGCCCCTTGAAACCTCTCGCGGGAACGGTGACGCTCCTCAAGAATAACGAACAGAGGATAAAAGCGACGACAAGGAATGGCACCCACACAAATGCGGCATTCTGCAGGTAGATTTCCTTCTTGATCACCTTCTTGACCACGATATCCGTAATCAAACCCTGATCATTTCTCTTGATGTCCACCTTCATGTTCTTGGTGGTTTCCGTCTCGGTGATCGCTACGTTTTTGATTACGTCGCCTTCTTTGGTGATCACCGTGGCAGCAGCCAAATCGGGGCGCTTGGCTACCACGTCCGTCACGATGCCGCTGGCATTTTTGGTCACCGCGATATCCTTGAGGACATCAACCTTGGTGAAGGGCTGCGGGCCGCCAACTACGGCTCCGAGTGCAGCAAAGCCGATAATCCACGGTGCCACAAACTGGACAATACTCACCCCGAAATTACCCAAACCCGCCTGAATGCCCATTGAGACACCCTGGAGCCGTTTCGGGAAAAAGATACTCGTGGAAGGCATGAAAGAGGAGAAGTCCCCGCCGCCCATACCGCAGAGGAAGCCGATAATCATGAACGTCATCCACGGTGTGCTGGTGTCCTGAATTGCGAAACCCAGCCAGATCATCGGGATGATCTTGATGATGGTCGAAATACTCACGACCGGCCTGGTTCCAAGCACCGGGATGAATTGGGCGTGGATCAGCCTCAATATACCGGAAGAGAGACCCGGGATCGCCGCGATCCAGAAGTACTCCATGGTGGTAAACGTGAAGCCGATGGCAGGCATACGCACCACCACCGCACTCATGACAAACCACGTCGCGAACGAAAATATCAGCGAAAATGTCGTTAGCCAGCATGTGCGCCACGCGATCGCGCTACCGGTTTCTTTCCAGAACTGTTCGTTCTCCGGCTCCCATCTTGGTAATCTTGCCATAATATAAACTCTCCCTTTGCTTACAGTTTTACGTCTAAAGTTTTACACCCAACCCAAAATACATGCGCTTATTCATTTCAACTTGCGCGCAGGGCGGGTAGGTTATTTGCGCCCACCCTGCGAATCGCATCAATGCCCGCCGCCCGCCATCATTTCCTTGTCCACTGACGAGAGCTGGTATTCCTTGGCAAATGCGCCCGCCGGTTCCTTCATAAAGAAAAAGCAGAAGACGAATACCGCAGCCGCCGTCGCGCCAATCATCAGGAAAAACTCGCTGTCGGTCATGGTTACATAGGCGGCGGTATAGCAAACCGCGCCCACATTGCCATAGGCTCCCGCGTACCCCGCCACATTACCGGTGATGCGCCGTTTGACGAACGGCACCAGTGCGTAAGTGGTGCCACAACCACCGGTAACGAACATCGCGCAGATGAACACAACCAAAGCAGCCATAGCCAAAGGCCATTCAGACGTAATCATGCTCATCATCACGAAGCCGGCGGTCACGCCCGCCAGATAGATCATGTGCGCGAGCTTTCTGGTAGGCGTTCTGTCCGATATGTAACCACCGAGCGCTCTTGAGAAAAAGTTCAGGAGCGCGAACATCGAGCCGAACAGGCCGGCCATCACCGGTGTCATTTCGAATGTTTTCTGGAAGAACATCGGCAGCATGGAAATGACCGCCAACTCGGCACCGAACGTGACGACATAGGAAGCGTTGAGAGTGCCGATCTGGGTAAACCGGTATTTATCGTCTTCCGGCACGCCCTTTTTGAGAATCGGTATATTGACCTTGAGGAGCCCGTAAACCTGCTGCAACACCATGACCACAATAACCGTATATAGAATGTATGACATGTCTGCGGTGATATAACCCTTCTTCGTCACCATCCTGACCAGCAGCGACAGCACGCCCCAGATAGGGATAGTCCAGAGAATGGCCAGAACCAGATCGCCCCAGGTGGAAACTTCAATCGCCTGCGCCTTTCTGGACACCGGCCTGACAAAACCCTTGGGGCCGTCGGTAATGGCATACCAGTAGTACACGCCGTAAGCGAACATCACGAAGCCGCTCGATGCGATGGCCCAGCGCCAGCTACCAAATACGGTGAGTGCCAGAATCGGCATGGTGATCGCAGCCAGAGAGGAACCCCAGTTGCCGAGACCCGCCTCGACACCCTGTGAAAAACCGGCATCTCTGGGCTTGAACCACAGGGAAGTCATCGCGATACCCACCACAAAACCTGTGCCGACCGCGCTCAGAATCAATCTTGAAATCAGCATTTCGGTGTAAGTCGTGGCAAAAGCAAACCAGACACAGGGGACGGCCATCGTCCACATCACGATACAGAACGTCTTGCGCGGGCCGATCCGGTCGCACAACATGCCGACGACAACGCGCATCGGAACGGTCAGCGCGACGTTGCAGATAGCGAGTATCTTGAGCTGATCCAGCGTGAGGCCGGTTTCCTTCATGATCGTCGTCGCAAGCGGCGCCATGTTGAACCAGACATAGAACGTGATAAAGAACGCAATCCATGTCTTATGGAGAGCGATGACATCCGCCCTGCCAAAGTTAAACAGGTCCATCCAACCCATTGTTTTTTCGTCTGTTCTCCCTGATCCGGACATTTTTTAACCCCCTGTATTAAAAGTACCGCAAAAAATCCTGTATGCCCTTTTAGCGCATCACCAGCACAGGACAATCGGTTACGTGACGGACTATATAGTCACTGACACTGACGCTAACCTTGCCGAACCTTATACCCCCTTCAGGAGGACGGCTCGCAATGACCACCATATCCGGCTTTTTCTTCCCGACAGCTTCTACCAGCATCTTGCGCGGATCGCCAACCGCCATAATCGCATCAACGTTGTAACCCTGCTTGGACAAACCCTCGGCCGCACCCTTCAAATCAGCCTCCATCTGGGTGCATAAGTTTTCAAACGCCGTATCAACGTTGCTGCTGGCATCCGCCGGCTCTTCAGCAACAGATACCAAAATGATCTCCGGCTTTTCGCACTTGAACATTGCAACAGACTTCTCCAACGCTGACTGCGCACTCTCCGAACCGTCATAACAAACGAGCATTCTCATTTTTACCACTCCTCTCAAGAAGATTTTGGTGACCTGCCATGCAAGGATAGCCCTGCATGAGTGACGCGCCTACTATTCAGAAGTATATTTGTGCAGTCCAGAAGAACTAGTTCTTTTGGGTAATGCCGGATGATGCGGAGACTGAAAAGCACAATTGAGGGAACCTCTATAAATTCATTTTGCGGGCGAACCGCTGCGTCGCGTGCTCGCTC
>CAZMWC010000081.1:0-8454 GCA_964569805.1 uncultured Gallionella sp. | reverse complement strand
GCTGAAACGGAATGCGATGGGATCGGAGCGCCACCGCGTAGCGGTTTAGTTCAACAGTTATTAGACGGATCAAAAATTATCGGAAATTATCGGGGTCAGCTTTGCAAATAATTTGGCTAACATCAACGACCGCTTCGGGACGGGAAGCGACCTTGGTTTGTGAATCGTTCAGATGACCGCAATGGCCGACAACCGGAAGGTCGCCGAGCCCCTCTGAAGTTCCGTTTCTGCTGAGCGCATGTGGTCGAGCTGCGCACCCCCCCTCTTTATTAATACCCAATAAGGTATATAATTCGGAGCATGAAAATCACTCATTCCCCAGATAGGCCGCTACATTGGGTTGGTTCGTCCAAAAGGGATTTGCTGGGTTTCCCCGAGGATGTCGTCAGTGATTTGGGTTTTGCGCTTGGGGTAGTTCAACAAGGTGGTACGCCCCCTGCGGCAAAGCACTGGAAGGGCGAGGGTGCAGGTGTTTTGGAAATTGTGGAAGATCATCGGGGTGACACATTCCGTGTGGTTTATACCATTCGATTTGAGCTGGCGATTTATGTGTTGCATTGTTTCCAGAAGAAATCACCATCTGGGATCAGAACTGCAAGTACCGATGTGGATTTAATCCACGAACGTGTGAAATTGGCTAAAGCTGATTATGAGGTGCGCTATGGGATATAAAACTGAATCTATTGATATTGGCACTGGAGATGTATTCCTCGATCTTGGTTTTCAAGATGCGGGAGAGCGCAAGCTTCGTGTGCAGCTGGCTATGAAGATCAATGAATTATTGCAAGATCGCAAGCTGACCCAAGCTAAAACATCTGCGCTGTTTGGCATTCCGCAACCACATGTTTCCGATCTCAAACATTACAAGCTTAGTCGCTTTTCTTCCGAGCGACTGATGTACTTCATCACTCTGCTGGACAAGGATATCGAAATTATCATTCGCCCAAAGGCAAAGGGGCATGAGTCTGGCTTGTTATCAGTTCTGGTTGCAGCATAAGGAATTATTTCCATCCACGCTCTTTCTTTTGAAAAAAGTGGCATTGCTGCCCGGACGCTTCCATGACGATTAGGATCGGTTGTCGCTGGCTTTTGAAGTCAAGCGCACGGCAGCCGTATCGGAAATTGATGTCGTGGGTGATGTAATAGTGGGCGCAGTTGATGCAACTTGCTGGCTTGTCGTCCGGTTCGGTATCCATAGGAGGCGGCTCTTGGAAAAATTGTATGCCACGGTTTTAGAGAAAAGGCTTTAGCGAGATGATTTTTTCGTCGAGTGATTTTCTCCAATGCTCGATGCGCCAAGCATATGCGCTTGCGATGCGCCGGGCAATCGTTTGAACTGATGCCGGTGTAGGGAGTAGAATCGCGCACTTGCACGGTTCGACCAATCAGCAAAGACGGGGGAAAAGTAAGCAGGATGGACATTGTCGGGTTGTTGCCGCTGGACATGGCAGGCGCGGTCATCGTGCTGTGGCTGGCGCTGGGGCTGCTGGGACTGGCAGCGCAGCGCACGCCGAACTTCATCCACAATGTCATTTTTCCCCTCGGCGCGGTCGGTGCGCTGGTGCTGGCCGGCACCGGCCTGTGGGCGCTCGGCGAGACGCATAACATTGCCGTGTTGCCGCTGGGTTTGCCAGATTTGCCGCTGCATCTTCGTCTTGATCCGCTTTCCGCATTTTTCCTGATTCTGCTTGGTGGCGCATCGTTCGGTGTGTCGCTGTTCAGCGGCGGCTATTTCCGCCACATGGCGGGGGGCACTCTTGGCCTGTTGTGCCTCCAGTATCACATCTTCCTCGCCGGCATGACGCTGGTATTGCTGGCGGATGATGCCTACATGTTTATGGTGGCATGGGAGACCATGGCGCTGTCATCGTATTTTCTGGTCACCACCGATCACAATATTCCCGACATCCGCAAGGCCGGCTTCCTGTATCTGCTGATCGCGCATGTCGGTGCGATCGCCATCCTGCTTTCCTTTGGCGTGATGCAGGGCGGGCATGGCATCGCCGCCTACACTTTTGATGCGATGCGAGCGGCGCATTTGACCCCGTTCTGGGCATCGGCGGCGTTTCTGCTGGCGCTGTTCGGTTTCGGCGCGAAAGCCGGGGTGCTGCCGCTGCATGTCTGGCTGCCCGAGGCGCATCCGGCCGCGCCTTCGCCGGTATCGGCGCTGATGAGCGGGGTGATGCTGAAGACAGCGATTTACGGCATCCTGCGCGTGACGTTCGACCTGCTGGATACGCAGCTCTGGTGGTGGGGCGTGCTGGCGCTGGCGCTGGGTCTGATCACCGCCGTGTTCGGCGTGATGTTCGCCGCCGTGCAGGGCGACATGAAGCGGCTGCTGGCGTATTCCTCGATCGAGAATATCGGGCTGCTGCTGGTGGGCATCGGCTTGACCATCATTTTTCATGTCTACGGCAAGGGCGTGCTGGCGGCTTTGTCGCTCACCGCCACCTTGTATCACAGCCTGAATCACGCGTTCTTCAAGAGCCTGCTATTCATCGGTACCGGCTCGATTCTGCATGCCACCGGCGAGCGCAACATGGGGCGGCTGGGTGGCCTGATCCATCGGATGCCGTGGGTATCGGTATTGATGCTGGTCGGTGTGCTGTCCATCGCCGGGCTACCGCCGTTGAATGGTTTTGTCTCGGAGTGGTTGCTGCTGCAAGCCTTCCTTCAGTCGCCAGGTCTGCCGAACAGTTACATCAACATGTTGGTACCGGTGGCGGCAGCGGTGATTGCCATGGCAGCCGCGCTTGCGGCGTATGTGATGGTGAAATTCTATGGCGTGATTTTTCTTGGTCAGCGCCGCGAAGAAGCGCTGGAACATGCGCACGATGCGGGCATCCCGGAACGTATCGGCATGGTTTGGCTGGCGCTCGGCTGTGTATTGCTGGGGCTGGCTCCAGTGTTCGTGGTGGAGCAAATTGATTTTGTCTCGCAGATGTTGCTGGGCACCGGGCTGGGCAATGCCGCCACCAACTGGATATTTCTGACACCGGTGGATACCGAGCGCGCCAGCTACAGCCCGGTGTATTTTCTGTTGGCGGTGCTGGGTGTGATGCTGGTGACCGCATTGGTGGTGCATCGTTTCTATCATGGACGGCTGCGCCGCAGCCCTGCATGGGACTGCGGCTTTCCGGCGCAGACGGCGCGGATGCAGGATACTGCCGAGGGGTTCGGCCAACCGATCCGGCGCATCTTCGAGCCATTCTTCAAGATTGAGAACGAGCTGCCCACGCCGTTTGATACTCACCCAAAATATCACGGCCGCAGCGATGACCGTTTCTGGCTCGCGCTGTATCTGCCGATCAAATTTCTTACCGAGAAGCTTTCGTCATGGGTATCGATGCTGCAGCATGGGCGCATTCACCTGTACCTGACCTATACATTCGTCACGTTGATCGTGTTGCTGGCGTTCGTGTAATGGAAAACACCAATCTAACGCTCGGCATACTGTTTCAACTGGCGCAATCGCTGCTGGTGGTAGTGGCTGCGCCGCTGCTCACCGGCTGGGTAAACCAGTGCCAGGCATGGCTGCAAAATCGTTCCGGTGCGGGCGTGTGGCAGCCGTACCGCGTGCTGCACAAACTGTTCCACAAGGATGCGGTGATCGCGCACAACGCCTCCTGGCTGTTCCGTATCACGCCCTACATCGTATTCGGTTGCATGTGGCTGGCGGCGGCCATCATCCCGATCATCGCGGTGGACTTGCCGTTCTCGCATGCGGCTGACGTGATTGCGCTGGTCGGCGTATTTGCGCTGGCGCGCATGTTCATCGCGCTGGCGGCGATGGATATCGGTACCGCGTTTGGTACGCTCGGCGCGCGACGCGAGATGCTGGTGTCGTTTCTCGCCGAACCGGCGCTGCTGATGGTGCTGTTCACCGCTTCGATGATCAGCCAATCCACCCAGCTGCCGCGCATTGTCGAGGCGCTGGCGCACCACCAGTTCGTGTTGTATCCAAGCCTGGCGTTCGCCGCACTGGCCTTTGTGATCGTATTGCTGGCGGAAAATGCGCGCATCCCGGTAGACAATCCCGCCACGCATCTGGAACTGACCATGATCCACGAGGCGATGATTCTCGAATACTCGGCGCGTCACCTCGCGCTGATTGAATGGGCCAGCAGCCTGAAATTACTCGCTTACATTTCCATCGGTATTGCGCTGTTTGTGCCGCATGGCATCGCCGAAGTGGGTAACTGGGCGGGATTGCCGCTGGCTATTTCTTTGCTGCTGCTGAAGATGCTGGTGGCGGGGGCGGGGCTCGCCGTGCTGGAAACGCTGATGGCCAAGATGCGCATCTTCCGCGCGCCGGAATTTCTCGGCACGGCCTTTCTGCTCGCCGTGCTCGGGCTGCTGATCCACTTCCTGTTGGGGGCTTGAGCGATGCAAATGTCCCTTACCCTGCAATTCATCAATCTGCTGGCCGCGCTGCTGCTGCTGATCGTGTTCGCCATGCTGTCGCAGCGGCGCATCCTGTCGCTGATCAACCTGTTCGCCTGGCAGGGGCTGGTGCTGTCGGTCAGCACCTTTGTGGTGGCCTATTCCACCGCGCAGAGCCATTTGTATTACTCGGCCGCGCTCACGCTGCTGCTGAAAGTGCTGGTGCTGCCCTGGCTGCTGCACCGCCTGATCCGCAAGCTGAACGTGCGCTGGGATGTGGAAACGCTGATTAATATTCCCACCACCATGCTGGTCGGCATCGTGCTGGTGATTTTTGCTTTCAATCTGGCCGCGCCCATCTCCCAGTTGGCGCAGGGCATCACGCGCGGCCTGATCGGCATCGCGCTGGCCAGCGTGTTGTTGTCGCTGCTGATGATGCTGACGCGACACAAAGCAATCTCGCAGGTAGTCGCATTCCTGTCACTGGAAAACGGGCTATTTTTTGCCGCCACCAGCGCCACGCAGGGAATGCCGCTGGTGGTGGAGTTGGGTATCGCGCTGGACGTGCTGGTGGCAACCTTCATCTTCGGCATCTTCTTCTTCCAGATCCGCGAGACCTTCGACAGTCTGGACATCACCCATATGGAGAAGCTCAAGGATGATTAGCTGCAATTTCAGGACAGAGCGATTTTCTCCCGTCTCTCATGAACCTCAAATTTCTCGTAGGGTGGGCACGTTTTTGCGCCCACGCGGTGCGCGATACGAAATACCGCGTGGGCATCAAAAACGTGCCCACCCTACGACTGTCCATGGGGTTGAATGATGATTGACATGCAACTTCTGGCGCTGTTGCTCACGCCGCTGTTGGGTGGCGGGCTGCTGGCCGTGTTCGGTTCGCGCCGCTGGGCCGCCGAGCTGAATTCGCTGATGAGCGGTTGCACCTTTCTCGCCTCGGTGGTGCTGACCATGCGCGTGATCGATTCCGGGCCGCAGGTCGCCTTCAACGAGCAGTTCTTCATTGACCAGTTCAACGTGTTTCTGGTTGCGCTGACCGCGTTCGTGGCATTCACCACCTCGCTGTTCTCGCGCCCCTACATGCGCATCGAGCAGCACCACGGCAAGCTTTCAACGTCCATGCTGCACCTGTATTACAGCATGTACCAGTTGTTCACCTTCACCATGTTGGTGGCGCTCACCACCAACAACATGGGCATCATCTGGGTGGCGATGGAAGCGGCGACGCTGACCACGGTATTGCTGGTCAGCCTGTATCGCACTCCGGCCAGCCTGGAAGCGGCGTGGAAGTATTTTATCCTGTGCGGTGTCGGCATCGCGCTGGCGCTGTTCGGCACCATCCTGCTGTATTTCGCCGCCGAGCGCGTGCTCGGCCATGGCGGCACGGCTTTGCTGTGGACGCACCTGAATCAGGTCAAGGGTGATCTCGAACCCACCGTGCTCAAGCTGGCGTTCGTATTTTTGCTGGTCGGCTACGGTACCAAAATCGGGCTGGTGCCACTGCACAGCTGGTTGCCGGATGCGCATGCGGAAGGCCCGACACCGGTTTCCGCCGTGCTGTCCGGTTTGCTGTTGAACGTGGCGTTATGCGCGGTAATGCGCAGCAAGGTGCTGGTGGACGGCTCATTGGGTACGCATTTTGCGGGCAACCTGATGATGGGCTTCGGCCTGCTTTCGGTGGTGGTCGCGGCGCTATTTCTGTCGCGCCAGAAAGACATCAAACGCATGTTCGCCTATTCTTCCATCGAACATATGGGGCTGATCACTTTTGCCTTCGGCATGGGCGGCAAGGTAGCGACCTTTGCGGCAATGCTGCACATGACCATGCATTCGCTGACCAAATCAGCAATCTTTTTCGCGGTCGGTCATGCGGTACAAAAAGCCGGCACACAACAGATGGAGGACATTCGCGGCCTGCTGCAAGTCAGCCCGACAGTGGGTTGGGGGCTGGCGCTGGGCACCTTTGCCATTCTTGGTATGCCGCCGTTTGGCGTGTTCGCCAGCGAGTTTCTGATTATCACCACCGCCATGCACAGCTATCCCTGGACCACGCCGATTCTATTGATCTCCCTCGGCATCGCCTTTGCCGCAATTTTCGGCAAGATACAGCCTATCGTGTTCGGTGAAACCACCGCAAAACCGTTGCCGCATTCGCCCGCGCTGATTCCTGTGTTTGTGCATTTGCTGCTGGTGCTGATTCTCGGTTTGTACATGCCACCCTATTTGGCTAACTGGTACCGCCAGGCAGCAGCGTTATTAGGATAAGGTTCCCATAAGACCATGCCCATCACCCATCCAGGTTTGCAACTGACCCGATTGCCCGGCGCGTTTCCCGCATGGCGCGGCGAGATTGGGTGCGACGATCTGCAACCGATCTGCCGCAACGTGCGCGACGGCGGCGGCAGGCTGGTTGCGTTATGGGGTAGCGACGAACGCTCATCCCGCACCGGATTCGCGCTGCATGTTGCGCTGGTCAATGAAGCCGGGTTGGTATATCTGCGTCTGCCTGTGCCTGCCGACCAACCATGCTATCCAGACATCAGCCAGATATTCCCTGTCGCGAACCGTATGCAACGAGCCGCCTATGATCTGCTTGGTATCTGCGCACAGGAAAGCGGCGACCAGCGCAAATGGTTGCGCCACGGTTCATGGTCTGAGGGCAGTTTTCCGTTGCGCAAGGATTTCGATGCGTTAGTCAGCCGTGCCGAGGAGCCGGATAACTACCCCTTCGTGCAGGTCGAAGGGCAGGGCGTGCATGAAATAGCGGTTGGTCCGGTACATGCCGGCATCATCGAGCCGGGACACTTTCGATTCTCGGTCGTGGGTGAAAAAGTGCTGCGCCTCGAAGAACGCCTCGGCTATACCCACAAGGGCATCGAAAAACTTTTCGAGAGCATGACGCTGCAACAGGGCGCCAAACTGGCCGGCCGGGTGAGCGGCGACACGACGGTGGCCTACGCTTGGGCCTATGCGATGGCGGCGGAAAGCATCGCCAATATCACACCGCCGGATCGTGCTTTGTGGCTGCGCGCGCTGCTACTGGAGCGCGAACGGGTGGCGAATCATTTGGGCGATCTGGGTTATCTCGGCAACGATGTCGCGCTATCATTCGGTTTCGCGCAGTTCTGGATTTTGAAAGAACAGATGTTGCGCAACAATGCCACGCTGTTCGGCCACCGCTACCTGATGGACAGCATCGTTCCCGGCGGGGTCGCGGTGGATGTGACTGCCGAAGCCAAGCGCGTGATCGCGGAGGAATGCGACCTGCTGGAACGCGAGGTGCATCTGCTGCGCGGCATTTACGAGGAACATGCCGGGGTGCAGGACCGCTTCATCAGCGCCGGACGGATCGAACCGAAACTGGCTGCCGAACTCGGCCTGTGCGGGCTGGCCGGACGCGCCAGCGCGCAGGCATGGGACGCGCGCGCGCAGTTTCCCGTTGCGCCCTACGACAAGCTGGACTTGCGCATGGCGACCTATCGCAACGGTGATGTGGCGGCGCGAGTGATTGTGCGCTTTGACGAATTGTTTGAGTCGCTACGCCTGCAGCGTGAAATTCTGGATCATCTGGTGCATGGCGACGGGCTGGCGTTATCGCTGGAAGAACTGCCCGGCAACGGCTTCGGCATCGGTATGGTGGAAGGCTGGCGTGGCGAAGTGCTGGTGGCAATACACACTGATGCCAAAGGCAATCTCGCGCGCGTCCATCCGCATGATCCGTCCTGGCAGAACTGGCCTGCGCTGGAACACGCCATCATGGGCAACATCGTGCCGGACTTCCCGCTCATCAATAAATCGTTCAATCTCAGCTATTCAGGACACGACCTCTGATGTACCACATTCTTAAACAGATCATTAAAACCGGCATCAAAACTGAAGCGCCGCCACCAGCGGATGAGTCCATGCGCCTGACCGCGCAACGCTTGCAACAGGATATTCTCAATGTGCTCGGCGGCGCGCTCAATATCCGTTTTGTGGATGCCGGTTCATGCAACGGCTGCGAGCAGGAAATCCACGCGCTCAACAACGCGTATTACAACATCGAGGGGCTGGGCA
>CAZMWC010000080.1:0-8580 GCA_964569805.1 uncultured Gallionella sp. | reverse complement strand
GTGGGCAGACAGCTTTATCGTCTGCCCACGCGGATTGGTGACCGCGTGGGCACAAGAACGTGCCCACCCTACATTTGTTGATTTTAAACATAATTATCTGAAGAACAAATTAGCCCTAAAATGATCTGGCGGTTTCCATTTTGAATTTCATGCAATTTTGATACAATCGCAGCCGCTTTTTATAACTAACCAGGGTAGGAGTCATAAATGTCTATTGAACAACGCGTTAAAAAGATCGTTGCTGAACAACTTGGCGTAAACGAATCCGAAGTCAAGAATGAGTCTTCTTTCGTCAACGATCTGGGTGCCGATTCTCTGGACACCGTTGAACTGGTGATGGCGCTCGAAGAGGAATTTGAATGCGAAATTCCCGATGAAGATGCGGAAAAAATCACCACCGTACAACAAGCTCTCGACTACGTTCTAGCTCATCAAAAGTAATTTTCCTTTCTCGCATCTGTTTGTCTGTCTTTTTTATTCGACGGAGCCATTTTGTCTAAACGCAGAGTTGTTGTTACCGGGCTGGGGATCATCTCCCCAGTCGGGATAGGGATTTCGTCGGCCTGGCAGAACATCGTCGCGGGGAAATCCGGCATTACTAAAATCACCCGCTTTGATGCCAGTGCCATGGCATCGCAGGTCGCCGGCGAGGTGAAGGATTTCGATGTCACGCAATATCTTTCCGCCAAAGAGGCGCGCCGCATGGACCGGTTTATCCATTTTGGCCTGGTGGCGGGCATGGAGGCGTTCAAGGATTCCGGGCTGGAAGTGACGGATCAGAATGCCGAGCGTATCGGCGTGAACATCGGTTCGGGCATCGGCGGCCTGCCGATGATCGAGGATACCCATAACGACTATCTCGCCTCCGGGCCGCGCAAGATTTCGCCATTCTTTATTCCCGGCACGATTATCAACATGATTTCCGGCAACCTGTCCGTGATGTACGGGTTGAAAGGGCCGAATCTGGCGATGGTTTCCGCTTGCACTACCGGTACGCACTGTATCGGCGAATCGGCGCGCATCATCGAATACGGCGATGCGGATGTGATGGTTGCGGGCGGCTCTGAGGCGACTATCGGCGTGTTGGCCGTGGGCGGTTTTTCCGCCGCGCGCGCGCTCAGCACTCGCAACGATGATCCCGCTACGGCCAGTCGCCCGTGGGACAAGGATCGCGATGGTTTTGTGATCGGCGAAGGCGCTGGCGTGCTGGTGCTGGAAGAATATGAACACGCCAAGGCACGCGGTGCGAAAATTTACGCGGAGCTGTCCGGTTATGGCATGAGCGGCGATGCCTACCACATCACTTCACCGAACGCTGATGGCCCAAAGCGCAGCATGTTGAACGCGTTGCGCAATGCCGGGCTGAACCCGCAGGACGTGCAGTATGTCAATGCGCACGGCACCTCGACCCCGCTGGGCGACAAGAACGAAACCGATGCGATCAAGCTGGCGTTCGGCGATTACGCCGGGAAGCTGGTGGTGAATTCCACCAAATCGATGACCGGCCATCTGTTGGGCGGCGCGGGTGGGATCGAGTCGATATTCTGCGCGCTGGCGGTGCATCATCAAATTTCGCCGCCGACCATCAATATCTTCGAGCAAGACCCGGAGTGCGATCTGGACTATTGCGCGAATTCTGCCCGTGATATGAAAATCGATGTCGCGGTAAACAACAACTTCGGCTTCGGCGGAACCAACGGCTCGCTGGTGTTCCGCAGGGTCTAGTTTTCTTCGCGATGCTGATCAACGGCAAGCCCGGCAATTCGATCAGCATCCGCGACCGTGGCCTGCTCTACGGCGATGGCATGTTCCGCACCATGCGTGCCGTCCGGGGCGAGATACTGCACTGGCCGCTGCATTACCTGAAAATCCAGCACGATTGCCTTGCGCTCGGCATCACCTGTCCCGAAGAGGCGTTGCTGCGCGCCGAACAGGACACGCTGCTGGCGCAGCATCCGGACTGCGTGGTGAAGCTGATCGTCACGCGCGGCATGGGCACGCGCGGCTACGCCCCGCCCGCAAACGGCGAGCCGACGCGCATCTGGGATGTCTCGCCGCTGCCGCAATACCCCGCCGATAACGCGCTGCGCGGCGTGAAAGTCAGGCTATGCGACCTGCGCTTGGCAATGCAGCCTCGACTGGCCGGCATCAAGCATCTCAACCGGATGGAGAACGTGTTGGCCGCAGCTGAATGGCACGATCCGGAAATCGTCGAGGGGCTGTTGCTGGATAACGAAGGCCACGTTGTCGAGGGTACGCGCAGCAATCTGTTTCTGGTATCGCAGGGTGTGCTGGTCACGCCCAAGCTGTCGCGTTGCGGCGTGGCGGGCGTGCAGCGCGGGCGCATCTTGGCTTGGGCATTGCAGCACGGCGTTACACTGCAAATACGCGATGTCGGGCTGGAGGAGGTGCGGCAGGCCGACGAGTTGTTTCTGGTGAACAGCATCATCGGCTTGTGGCCGGTACGCGAACTGGAGCAGCGCCGCTGGCTTGATTTCCCGTTCGCTAGGCGCATCCGCCATGAGCTTGAAGGGTGGAGTGCGTGATAAAGCGGTTATTCGTTTTGCTGGTTTTGCTGGCACTGCTCGCCGCAGCCGGGCTGGGCTATTACGCTTATCGCCCGCTACCGTTGCCCGCTACGCCGTTCGAATTCAGCCTGAAACAGGGCAGCAGCCTGAAAAGTGCGGCGCGCGACATGCGGCAGGCCGGATTGCTGGAACATGATTGGGCGTTCGTCTGGCTGGCGCGATTGTTGGATAAATCGGCGCAACTCAAGGCGGGCAACTACGAATTTGAACACCCTGTTTCACCGTTGGAATTGCTGGAAATCATTACCAAAGGCGATGTCAGCCAGAGCCAGATCAGAATTATCGAAGGATGGACATTCAAAGAGCTGCGCGCCGCGCTGGATGCCGATCAGGAGATCAAACACGATACGGGCGGGCTGTCGGATATGGAAATTCTGCAACGCATCGGCGCAACTGAAAACCACCCCGAGGGCTTATTTTTTCCTGACACCTACTACTTCGCCTCAAGCAGCAGTGACCTCGCAGTGTTCAAGCGCGCTTACCAGATCATGCGGCAGCATTTGCAGGAGGCGTGGGCGGCACGCGCGGCGGATCTCCCGTTGCAAAATCCCTATCAGGCCTTGATTCTGGCTTCTATCGTCGAGAAAGAGACCGGCACAGCCAGCGACCGCGCCATGATCGCCGGGGTGTTCGTGAATCGCCTGCGCAAGGGCATGTTGCTGCAAACCGACCCGACGGTGATTTACGGTTTGGGCGACAAATTTGACGGGAATCTGCGCAAGCGCGATTTGCTTGCCGACACCGCATACAACACCTACACCCGCATCGGGCTGACACCCACGCCAATCTCCTTGCCGGGTGCTGCCGCGTTGCAGGCCGCGTTGCATCCGGCGCAGACGGACGCGTTATATTTCGTGGCGCGTGGTGATGGCAGCTCGCAATTTTCAAGCAGCTTGGCCGCGCACAATCGCGCGGTAAATCAATACCAGAAATAAATAAATTTCAGCTTCGGCTGGCTGAACAATCTTCTTCGGCGGCTCTATCTCTGCTACAATCCGCGCCTTCGGGGCGTAGCGCAGCCTGGTAGCGCACTTCGCTGGGGGTGAAGTGGTCGGAGGTTCGAATCCTCTCGCCCCGACCAGTCAAATCCAATAGCCGAGGCCAGCAGAAATGCTGGCTTTTTGCTTTCTTGAACTGGAGCGCATCTCGTTTCCCGTGGTTGCATTTGTGCGCGAGAATGAAGCTGTCAAACAGCGTGCATTCCAATAATTCGATTTGATCGGCGTTCCCCTCGCATTTTCATGCGCTTTGTGTACACTTCTGTGCCTGTGCTCCGGGCTTCTCCGATGCTCGCTCGCTACAGTTTCTGTCGCTGTGCGCAAATAATTTCAACAGGCAGACGTGAAAAAGACCAGCTGCGCCCGGATTCGCTGCACATGGGCAAATAATGATGTGCTATATGGCGCCTATCACGATAGTGAATGGGGCGTGCCGCTGCACGACGACCACCGCCTGTTCGAGTTCCTGATTCTGGAAGGCGCACAGGCCGGCTTAAGCTGGATTACTATCCTGCGCAAGCGCGAGAACTACCGCGCCGCATTCGATAATTTCGATGCCATGTGCATTGCCCGCTATGATGCGGATAAAATAGCATCGCTGCTGCAGGATGCGGGTATTGTGCGCAATCGTTTGAAGCTGGAAGCGGCGGTGGTTAACGCGCAAAAATTTCTCGATGTGCGGGCGGAATTCGGCAGTTTCGGAAAATTCATCTGGCAGTTCACCGATGGCAAACCGAAGCAGAACGCGTGGCGCAGTCTCGCCGATGTTCCGGTGAACACGCCGCAGTCGGATGCGATGAGCAAAGAGCTGAAACGGCGCGGTTTCAAATTTGTCGGCACGACGATCTGCTACGCATTCATGCAGGCGACCGGCATGGTCAACGATCACACGATTGATTGTTTCAGACACAAGGAATTGGCGGGATGATTCTCAAGTTCACCAAAATGCATGGCGCAGGCAACGATTTCGTGGTGTTGGACGGGGTGCGCCAGCATATCGAGCTTGGCTCGGAGCAATTGCGCCTGCTCGCGGATCGCCATTTCGGCGTGGGTTGTGACCAGATATTGTTGGTCGAGAAAACGCAGAATAAGGAAGCCGATTTCCGCTATCGCATCTTTAATGCCGACGGTGGCGAAGTGGAGCAGTGCGGCAACGGCGCGCGCTGTTTCGCGCGCTTTGTGTATGACCAGAAGCTCACGCCGAAGCGCGAGATTGTGGTGGAAACCATGTGTGGGCTGATCTCGCCGCGCCTTGAGCAAGACGGGCGCGTGACGGTCAATATGGGGGTGCCGGTGTTCGACCCCGCGCGTATCCCGTTTGAAGGAGCGGGCGCGGTAAGCGAGCCGCTGGAGGTGGCGGGGGAGACGCTGATCATCAGCGCGCTGTCGGTGGGCAACCCGCACGCGGTGCAGATAGTTGGCGATGCCGAACATGCGCTGGTGGAAAAACTCGGGCCGCTGATTGAGCGCCATCCGCGTTTTCCGAAACGTGTCAACGCCGGCTTCATGCAGGTGATGGATCGTAACCGCATCCGCTTGCGTGTGTACGAGCGCGGCGCGGGTGAAACGCTGTCGTGCGGCACCGGCGCTTGCGCGGCCGTCGTGGCAGGCATCCGCCGCGGCCTGCTGGACAGCCCGGTGAACGTTGCCACACGCGGCGGCGCGCTGACCGTCGCCTGGGACGGGGAGGGCGCGGCAGTGCAGATGACCGGCCCGGCCATTACAGTGTTCGAGGGTGAAATAAATTTATAGAGGCATCACGGGGAGTGAAAATGATAAGAGCCGAAGACGTTGCACAGTATTTGCGGGATAACCCGCAGTTTTTTGAAGAACATATCGAGACGCTGACGCAGATCAACCTGCCGCACCCGCACGGCGGGCGTATGGTTTCGCTATCGGAGCGTCAATTGCTGGCGCTGCGCGAGAAGAACAAGGAACTGGAGAAAAAGCTTTTTGATTTGATCGAGCGTGCCGAGGAGAACGATGCGCTCCAGTACAAGGTGCACAAATTCGTCATCTCGCTGTTCGCCGGGCGCGATCTGGCCACATTGCAGGAGATGATCCCGCGCCTGTTGTGCGATGTTTTTGCCGTGCCGCACGCTGCATTCCGGCTGTGGCAACTCGATCCGCCCAGCGCCGAAACACTGGCATTCGCCGAAGCGCAGGCGCAGCCGGTATGTTTGCACCACGCCGCCACCGACAGCGCCGGTTGGTTCGGCGAGAGTGCCGCGCAACTGCGCTCTTTTGCCTATCTGCCGTTGCGTGAAGAGGGTGAAACCATCGGCCTGCTGGTGTTGGCCAGCGAAGACAAGCAGCGCTTCTATCCCGAAATGGGTACGGTGTTTCTGCAGTGCATCGCCGATGCGGCGAGCGCCGCGCTGTGCTCCCACGTTGCGCAATGACCGATGTCGCCACACCTGCCCTGAATGCTGTTGAAGGGCACAACCAGAAATATCTGCAAGGCTATCTGGCGTGGCTGCGCAACGAGAAACGCTATTCCGAACTGACCGCCGAAAATTACGCGCGCGACCTGCATCACCTGTTCGAGCTTGCCGCCGACACGCCGCTGGGCGATCTCAAGATACACCACATCCGTCGCTACATCGCGCAACTGCATGGCAAGGGACTGGGCGGGCGTTCGCTGGCACGTATGCTGTCGGCATGGCGCGGCTTCTTCAGTTACCTGATGCGCGATCATGGCTACACCGACAATCCATGTATGGGGCTGCGCGCGCCGAAGTCGCCGAAGACCTTGCCGCAGGCGCTATCGCCCGATGAGGCGGCGCGCATGGTCGATCTGCCGGGCGACACGCCGGAAGCGCTGCGCGACAAAGCGATGTTCGAACTGTTCTATTCCTCCGGCTTGCGTCTGGCCGAACTGGTCGATCTCGATCCCGGACAGCTCGATCTGGCCGCCGGCGAAGTGCGCGTCACCGGCAAGGGCAACAAGACCCGCATCGTGCCGCTGGGCCAATATGCCATCGCCGCGTTGCAAGCCTGGCTGGCGGTGCGCGACCAGCTCGCCAAGGCGGGCGAGACCGCGCTGTTCGTCGGCGCGCGCGGGCAGCGCATCTCGCCGCGCGTGGTGCAGCTGCGCATGAAGCAATGGGGTATCAGGCAGGGCATCACCAGCAACGTGCATCCGCACCTGCTGCGCCACTCGTTCGCCACCCATGTGCTGCAATCCTCCGGCGACCTGCGCGCGGTGCAGGAGATGCTCGGCCACGCCAGCATCTCCACCACGCAGGTCTACACCCATCTCGATTTTCAGTACCTCAGCAAGATCTACGATGCGGCGCATCCGCGCGCCAAGAAAAAATCCCAAGAAAAAATATGACCAGCCAGAAGACCAGATCGCCTTCGACACCGCACCGCCCCTCGCAAGGAAACCGGGATTTTCGCAACCGCACCAAGCGCGGCGAAAAGTCACCAAACGAGCAGAAGAAATTCGAGCAGAAAGATGCGCCGCGTCGCAGTGCGGTCGTCCACACGGGCGATGCCGCAGCGGCACCCGCACTCATCCTCCATGCAGGCCGCGAAAAATCCCTGCTGCGCCGCCACCCGTGGATATTTTCCGGCGCGGTCGAGCGCGTGGACGGCGCGCCGGGCAACGGCGACACGCTGGCGGTGCGCGATGCCGCCGGGAACTTCCTCGCCTGGGCGGCATACAACGCCGCTTCGCAGATCATCGCGCGGGTCTGGTCGTGGCGCGAAGATGAAGCCATCGACGCGGAATTTTTCCGCCGCAGGATTTCCAATGCGCTGGCGGCGCGCCGCGATTTACTACCCCCCTCTCCCTCCGTGGGAGGGGCAGGGGGTGGGGGGGTGCGCCTGATTCATGCTGAATCCGACGGCCTGCCGGGCCTGATTGCCGACCGCTATGGCAATACACTGGTGATCCAGATCGGCAGCGCGGGAGCGGAACGCTGGCGCGACACCATCGCCGATATCTTGCAAGAGCTGTGCAAACCGGCATGTATCTATGAGCGCTCCGACTCTGACTCGCGCGGGCTGGAAGGGTTGGAGCTACGCAACGGTGTGCTGCGCGGTACGTTGCCCGGCAATGTGGAGGTGATCGAACATGGGCTACACTTCAAGGTGGATGTGGCGGCGGGGCAGAAGACCGGCTTCTATCTCGACCAGCGCGACAACCGTGCGCTGACCGAAAAACTGGCGCACGGTAAGGATGTGCTCAACTGTTTCTGCTACACCGGTGGTTTTTCGCTGCATGCCTTGCGCGGCGGCGCGAAATCGGTGTTATCCGTTGACGCATCGGGAGATGCGCTGCGCATCGCGGCGGAAAATTTGGCGAACAACAATCTGGATGCATCGCGTGCCGAATGGCAGGAAGCCGATGTGTTCCAGGCGCTGCGCAAGCTGCGCGACCAGGGGCGCAGCTTCGACCTCATCATTCTCGACCCGCCCAAGTTCGCGCCCACCGCCGCCTTCGCCGAGAAAGCCGCGCGCGGCTACAAGGACATCAACCTGCTGGGCTTCAAGCTGTTGCGGCCGGGCGGCCTGATGTTCACCTATTCCTGTTCCGGCGGTATCAGCGCAGACCTGTTCCAGAAAATTATTGCCGGAGCCGCACTGGATGCCGGCGTGGATGCGCAAATTATTCATCACCTGCACGCCAGCGCCGACCATCCGGTGTTGCTGAGTTTTCCGGAGGGGGCGTATTTGAAGGGGCTGGTGTTGAGGGTGGGGTTGTAGGGTGTAATAACCAACGGGCATTGCACCGTATGTGTTTTCATCCGGCGCAATGCGCTACGCTTATTGACACGCTACATCATTGCGCCTTACGCGGGTTCGATTTTCAGCACGTAGGTCGGGTTAGTAGTTTCACCGCGTAACCCAACATCAAATGCAAAGCAAGAATCAACACCGCCCCCTCTTCCTCCTTCGACAAGCTCAGGACAGGCCAAGCCTCTCTGATAGAACTACTAGTATATAAACCCATTAATTACGAAACATAATGCCGAGCCATTTTTACA
>CAZMWC010000079.1:0-8596 GCA_964569805.1 uncultured Gallionella sp. | reverse complement strand
ACCGGCGCGATGCTGTTCTCCATCGCGCTGCACGCGTTCGGGATATTCGGTATCGCGCTGGTGCTGCCCGATCCGCGCAACGCCGCCAGTTTCATACAGCCGTTGCAAGTGGTGCTGGTGAACGCCAAATCGGCTTCCAAACCGGCCAAAGCAGATGCGCATGCACAGCACAACCTGGATGGCGGCGGCAATACCGAAGAAGACCGGCAAGCAAAAACCCCATTGCCCGCTATCGGCGATGGGCAGCAATTTACGCCGGAACAAACTGCCAAACGGGTCGCTGAATTGGAGCAAGAATCCAGGCGCGTGATGACCAAGCTCAAGAGCGATTACAGCGTAAAGCAGCCGGAACTCAAGAAACAGCAGAGCAACGCTGCCAGCAGCGGTGAGGATCTGGTGCAAAGAAGTCTGGAAATCGCACGGCTGGAAGCGCAGATCAGCAAGAATTTTGATGTTTACCAGAAGCTGCCACGCCGCAAATTTGTCGGCGCACGCACCCAGGAATACCGCTTCGCCCAATACATCGAAGACTGGCGCGTCAAGGTTGAGCGCATCGGCAACCTCAACTACCCGGAAGAGGCGCGCCGCAAGCAGATCTATGGCAAGCTGCAACTCAGCGTTTCAATCCGCACCGACGGCAGCGTGGAGAACATCGAAGTCAGCAAATCTTCCGGCCATCGCATCCTTGATGCCGCCGCAATGCGTATCGTCAAGCTTGCCGCGCCTTATGCCGAATTGCCTCCAGACATCCGCAAAGACACCGACATCCTGACCATCACCCGCACCTGGACATTTACATCATCCGATCGCATGGAGAGCGAATAGCCGTTTGCGCCATCTCCGCTTTTTGGTTACCCTGCACCACATGCGTTCATCTTCTGCCTTGTTCCGCCTATTGCTGATCTTCGCCCTGCTGTTCGCGCAGTTCGGCGGATTGGCGCACGGCATCGCGCACACGATGGCGGAGCAGACGCAAGACCAGTCGCTGCCGCACGACGGGCACTGCGATCTGTGCGCGGGCTATGCGCAAATTGGCGGCGCGGTTGGCAGCAATACCATCCGCTTCGATTTCGCCGCATCGACCGAAGAAACGCTCACCACCCACTCTTTCTGTTTCCGCTCCATCGCATTCGTCGCCTTCGCGGCGCGTGCCCCGCCTTACTCCGCATAAGCCGATTTAATTTTCCCGTGCTGCCCGCACGGGAATCCTTCATTGCTTCTGTGGAGTAAAAAATGTTCAAGAAAACCTATTTGAGCGTGGCAATTGCCGCGCTGTTAATCCATCCGCTCGGCGCATCCGCCGCCAGCGGTCATGGCGAATTGATGCAACCCGGTCGTGCCATGACCGCTCCCTCTCCCCAACCCTCTCCCTCAAGGGGAGAGGGAGCAAACGATTCGCTTCGCGAGCCTCATTCCAACGATGCCGACCTGCAAGCCATCCGCGAGCAGATACAACAATTGAAGCAAAGCTATGAGCAGCGCATCGCACAACTCGAACAACGCTTGCAACAGACCGAGGCGAACAGCAAGAGCGCCGCGAACAGTGCGGCACAGGCCCAGGTTGCGGCACAACAAGCCAGTCGCCCGGCAGCGGGCGGCGAAGGCGCGTTCAATCCTGCCATCTCGCTGATACTCGGCGGCACCTATGGCAACCTGCGGCAAGACCCCGCCATCCCCGCCACCGGCTTCGCTATGAGCGCCAATCCCGGACACGAGCAAGGCTTCAATCTCGGCGAATCGGAGCTGGGCATCAGCGCCAGCATCGATGCGGACTATCGCGGAACAGCCACGCTGGCGCTTGATCCCGCCGGTGGCGTGAGTGTGGAAAACGCCTTCGTGCAAACCACCGCATTGGGCAATGGCCTCAATCTCAAATTCGGCCGATTCTTTTCCGGCCTCGGTTATCTCAACGAGCAGCACGCGCATGCCTGGGACTTCGTGGATCAGCCGCTGGTTTATGCGAGTTTGTGGGAGAACCAACTGGGCGAGGACGGCGTGCAACTCAAGTGGCTGGCACCAACTGACATGTTCGTCGAACTCGGCGGTGAGATCGCCAAGGGGCGCGGCTTTCCCGGCAGCGAGCGGGCGAAGAACGGCGCCGGAGCGGGCGTGCTATTCGCGCATATCGGCGATGACCTCGGTATCGAGCACAGTTGGCGCGCGGGTGCTTCGTTGCACCAGACGCGCGCGGCGGATCGCGCCAGCGACAACGTGCCAGATTTACCCGGCACAGCAGACGGCGTGAGCAACAGTTTCAGCGGCGATAGCCGCACCGTCGGTCTGGATGCGGTCTGGAAATACGTGCCCAACGGCAACATCACCAACCGCTATCTGAAAGTGCAGGGCGAATATTTCCGGCGCAAGGAAAGCGGCGACCTGACCTATGACACAGGCGGAACACCCATCACCGACAGCTACGCCGTCACCCAAAGCGGCTGGTATCTGCAAGGCGTGTACCAGTTTATGCCGCGCTGGCGCACCGGCTTGCGCTACGACAGCCTTGATCCGGGCATCGCTTCAGTAGGCGCGCTGAATGCTGGTAACGTCATCAGCGACTACGCCTACAACCCGTCGCGCACCACGCTGATGCTGGACTACAGTCCGAGCGAGTTTTCGCGCTTCCGCCTGCAAGTTGCGCAGGACAAGTCGCGCCAGGGGATGACTGACAACCAGTTGTTCATGCAATACATCATGAGCCTGGGCGCGCACGGCGCTCACCAGTATTAAATTTCCAAATGGTAGGAGCGGGCCATGCCCGCGAACACGACAATATCGCGGGCATGGCCCGCTCCTACAAGTGATGAATAAATTCAAGAGGTAATAAAATGAAAAAATTATTTTGTGTCTTTCTATTGCTGCTGAGCAGCAACGTCCACGCCGCACTCAACGTGTTCGCCTGCGAACCGGAATGGGCCGCGCTCACGCAACAACTCGCGGGTGACAAGGCCGACCTCTATACCGCCACCGGCGCATTGCAAGACCCGCATCATATCGAAGCGCGCCCCAGCCTGATCGCCAAGGCGCGCAATGCGCAACTCATGGTGTGTACCGGCGCGGAACTGGAAACCGGCTGGCTGCCGATAATATTGCGCGCATCCGGCAACCGCGCGATACAGCCCGGCAACAGCGGTTATTTCGAAGCGGCGCAATATGTCGCCATGCAGGAAGTGCCAATGCGGCTGGATCGCGCCGATGGCGATGTTCACGCCGCAGGCAATCCGCACATCCAGACCGATGCGCGTAATTTTCTGCCGATTGCCGATGCGCTGGGTAAACGTTTGATCCAGCTCGACCCGGCCAACACCGCGTATTACCAGCAACGGCTCGCGGCGTTCAATCAGCAATGGCGTGCCGCGCTGGCGAAATGGGAGCAGCAGGCCGCGCCGCTCAAAGGCGTGCTGGTCATCGTGCAGCACCGGGGCTTTCCCTATCTCACCAACTGGCTGGGTTTGAAAGAAGTTGCGGCGCTCGAACCCAAACCCGGCATGGAACCGAGCGCGGCCCATCTCGGAACGGTGCTGAACGGGTTGCAGCAACATCCCGCCAGAATGGTGCTGCGCGCCGCCTATCAGAGCGAACGCCCCTCGGCATGGATCGCCGAGCGCGCGCACATTTCCGCCGTGATGCTGCCCTATACCGTGGGCGGCACACCACAGGCGGGCGATTTGTTCGCGCTGTTCGACGATACGATACAGCGGCTGCTGGCGGGGTTGAAATGAACCCAGATAATCCATTGGATTGTGGGAGCGCATCTGTGCTGCGCGATGGCGGGTTGTCGGGACATTTATCGCCCAGCAATAGCTGGGCTCCTACAAGCCTTGTAGGTCGGGTTAGAACGACCATTCCAGTAGGGCGCAATAACCAACGGGCATTGCGCCGGATGTCTGCCCGCAGCATGTTGCAAACATCCGGCGCATTACGCCTTGCGGCTAATGCGCCCTACGGGCGGTAATTTTAAGGAGCATCCATGAACATCGCCGACCTGAATATCCTCATCCCCGCGTTCATCGCGGGATTATTGGTGCTCGCCACGCACATTCCGTTCGGTATGAAAATACTGGCGCGCGGCGTGATCTTCGCCGATCTCGCGGTAGCGCAAATTGCCGGGGTGGGCGTAGTCATTGCCGGATTATTGGAACTATCCGGCCATCCGCTATTGGTGCAAGGCATCGCCGCCGCCAGCGCGCTGTGCGGTGCGGCGCTGCTTGCTTTGATCGAACGCCATCTCCCCGAAGTAAAAGAAGCCTGTATCGGCCTGACCTTCGTGCTCGCCGCCAGCGGCGGCATTTTGCTGATGAGCCGTGACGTGCATTCGGGAGAGCATCTCAAGGATCTGCTGGTCGGGCAGATTTTATGGGTGAGCAACAGCCAACTCATCGCCACCGCGCTGTTGAGTGCCGTGCTGTTAATGGTGTGGCGCAACCGGCAGGCACGGCTCGGCACCCTCGGTTTTTATGCGTTATTCGCATTGGCCGTTACCGCATCGGTGCAACTGGTTGGCGTGTATCTGGTGTTCGCCAGCCTGATCGTCCCGGCGCTGGCCACGCACCGCATCGCTGCACATCGTATGGCGTATGCCTTCGCTATCGGAATCGTGGGTTATGCTGTCGGCCTGATGCTGTCCGCGTGGTTTGATTTGCCGGGCGGCGCGACGATTGTGTGGGCGATGGCGATAACAGGAGGTATCGCTATGTGTGGCGGTCGCCTTATTTCGGGCAGCCGCTGTTATTGATGCTCTTGTCCGGCATGGTGGTTTTGCAGAATTTCGCGCCATCCAGAACGGTATTGCGCAAATTCGCGCCGATCAATGTGGCATCGGTCAAGTTGACGCGGGTGAGGTTGGCTCCGGCCAGGTCGGTCATCGCAAAAATGGCTCCCGTCGCGTTGGCATCGGTTAAATTCGCGGCCTTGAGGTTAGCCAGTGATAAATTGGCGCCCGTGAGATTGGTTTCCTTGAGGTTGGCTTCCAACAAGGTGCTTTGTGACAGGTTGGCCTTGGCAAGGTTGGCGCGCGACAAATTTGCGCCGGTCATATACGTTTCAGCCAGGTTGGTTTCGGAAAGATTGGCATCGGACAGATTGGCCTTGATCAGGTTAGCTTCCGTGATTTTGTCGGCGCTCAAATTGGCGCCCGACAGGTTGGCGCCGGCAAGATCGGCACCGGCCAAGTTGGATCTGGTCAAATTGGTGCCGGAAAGGTTGACACCGGGACAGCTGGTTTTTCGTTTGATCAGACAGCCATTGATGGTTTGTTGCGCTTCGACTGTGGAAGCAAATAACAGAGCGGCGACGAACGCACATTGCGCAATGGCTTTTATAGCGGGTTTTCTGCACATCTGGACGGGCTCCACAATGAAATGCCAAGCGCATGTGGTAGTTGATGCATGGCGGAGAGGGTGGGATTCGAACCCACGGTAGGTTGCCCTACGCCTGATTTCGAGTCAGGTACATTCGACCACTCTGCCACCTCTCCGGTGCCGGTCAACAAACAGCGGCGCGCATTTTACCAGCAAGCTAGCCCGGATGTTTCATAAATCGGCGCGCGCCCTTGCTGGCCTTTTGTTTCGCAGAGGAATTTTGTTCGGTCGGGCGTATGAATCACTACGCCGCTTCCTTACAAAATCCCCCTACAAAACAAAATGTTCAGCAATCATCACGCGAATTTATGAAACATCCAGGCTAGAATTTCGTGGAGAATGTTGGCATGCGGAATCTGAATCGACGGTTGCGGGTGGCATGGATCAGCTTGAGTCTGCTGCTGGCTGCTTGCGGCCAGCAACTCCCTGATTGGCGCAAGGACCAGCTGCTGGTCATTGTGCCCGAAGCTTCTCATGGGGCAGAAGCCGAATTCGAGCGGGAGCTGGCCACACTTTTTGGCGAGTATCTGCATACCGCTGTCGTGTTGGTTCCCAAACCCCCGGAAGAGATTGATCTGGCGCTCAAGAGCCATCATGCACATTTTGCAGCGGCCACTCTGCGCGGCGGAATCAGCGTTGCTGCGCCCCACTTTGGCACCAGCTATCAGACGGTGCGCGAGCAGATCATATGCAACAGCGATAATAAACTACCCAAGACGCTGGCCGATTTGGCAGGGAAAAAACTGGCGGTGGTGGCGGGCTCGGCGCAGGCGGCGGCGTTGCTTGAAGCGCAAGCAAAATTGCCTTCGGTGCAATTTCAGGCACGCGACAAAATTACCATTAAGGAGTTGTTGCAAGAGGTGTCCGAGGGCGTGACAGATTGCGCTGCCGCCAATGAACTGCAATTTTCCGATGCGCGCAACTATTACCCGAACCTGGCGGTGGCCTTGGATGTTGGCTCTCCATCAAAACTCGCGTGGGCTTTTCCCAGAGATGTTGACCCGGTTTTATTCAATAAGGCGCAGGACTTTTTCACGCATATCCAACAAGACGGCACATTGCGCAGCCTGTTGGATCGCTACTACGGGCACAGCGACAGGCTGCTGCCGGCTGGTTCATCTTTATTCATCTCGCGCGTCAATACCGTGCTGCCGCATTACCGGCGCTTTTTTGAAGAAGCGGCGAGGCTGGTTAATGAGGACTGGCGTCTGTTGGCCGCTATCGCTTATCAGGAATCGCAATGGGATCCGCTCGCTACTTCTTTTACCAACGTGCGCGGCATGATGATGCTGACCGAGGAAACCGCCGACCGGATGAAGGTCAAAAACCGGCTTGATGCGCGCGAAAGCATTCTGGCTGGCGCGAAGTATCTGGTGCTGCTCAAGGAACAGTTGCCAGACCGCATCCCTGAGCCGGATCGCACCTGGATGGCGCTGGCTGCCTATAATCAGGGCTATGGCCATTTGGAGGATGCGCGCATTCTGACCCAACGCGCCAAGCAGAACCCAGACAGCTGGCTGGATGTTAAAAAATGGATGCCGCGGCTCAATCAGCCGGGCTATTACGAAACCCTGAAACACGGTTATGCGCGCGGTGGTGAAGCGGTGATTCTGGTGGAAAGCATCCGCAGCTACCATGACATGCTCAAGCGGCTGAAACCGGAGCAAATTCCGGTTGTGCAGGAAGAGCCTTCATATCAATTATCCGGGCTGTGGCAGCACTTGTTGCCTTAGCCAGGTGCGATCAAACTGATGCGGCATTAATCGCGCCAACCGACAATGGGATGAGTATTGGGTAGGGGCGATTCACGAATCGCCCCTACGCCACGTTAATTTGGGCCACGTCAATTTGGATCTCGCCCGCATTAGCCGTCTACGGTAGTTGATATGTTTAGCGTGCGAGTTTTTCCATCCCGCCCATGTAAGGGCGTAACACATCTGGAATCAATACGCTGCCATCTGCTTGTTGATTGTTTTCCAGCACCGCCACCAGCGTACGCCCGACTGCCAGGCCGGAGCCGTTCAGCGTATGCAGCAATTCCGGCTTGCCCTGCACGTTGCGGAAACGCGCCTGCATCCGGCGAGCCTGAAACGCCTCGAAGTTTGAACAGGACGAGATTTCGCGGTAGGTATTTTGCGCGGGGAGCCATACCTCGATGTCGTAGGTCATCGCGGCAGAAAAGCCCATGTCGCCGCTGCACAGTTTGACCACGCGATACGGCAGGCCGAGTTTCTGCAAGATGACCTCGGCATGGCCGAGCAATTCTTCCAGCCCTTCATAAGACTTTTCCGGGTGGACGATCTGCACCAGTTCCACCTTGTCGAACTGGTGCTGGCGAATCATGCCGCGCGTGTCGCGGCCGTATGAGCCCGCCTCGGAGCGGAAGCACGGCGTGTGCGCCACAAATTTCAGCGGCAAATTTTCCAGCGGCACGATCGTGTCGCGCACCATGTTGGTGACGGGGACTTCGGCGGTGGGGATCAAGTAGAAATTCTCCTCACCCTCACCCATCTGGCGCGGCACTTTGAAAAGGTCTTCTTCGAACTTCGGCAACTGCCCGGTGCCGCGCATCGAATCGGCGTTGACCAGATACGGCACATAGGTCTCGGTGTAGCCGTGCTGCTCGGTATGCGTGTCCAGCATGAACTGCGCGAGCGCACGATGCAGCCGCGCCAGCGGGCCTTTCAGCAGCGAAAAGCGCGCGCCGGAAATCTTGGTGGCGGTATCGAAATCCAGCCCGCCCAGGCCTTCGCCGATGCTGACATGATCCATCGCTGCGAAAGCAAACTTCGGAATGTCGCCGACCTTGCGCACCTCGACGTTGTCCGCTTCCGACTTGCCGACCGGCACGCTCGCGTGCGGGGTATTGGGAATCACAGCGAGGAACGCATCCATTTCCTGCAACAGCAGCGGCAGCTTCGCTTCGAGCTGTTTCAGCTCCTCGCCCAGCGCGCCCACCTCGGCCATGATTGCCGTAGTGTCCCCGCCTTTGGCCTTTGCTTGCCCGATCAGCTTGGACGACGCATTGCGCTTGGCTTGCAGCTCCTGCGTGCGCGTCTGGATGATCTTGCGCTCCGCTTCCAGCTGCTCGAATCTCGCGGTGTCCAGCGTGTAGCCGCGTGTCGCCAGGCGTGCCGCCACACCGGCCAAGTCGTTGCGTAGTGTTTGTATGTCTAACATGAGAACCTCAAAGTAAATCCATCTTGCGTAGGGTGGGCACGGTTTTGTGCCCACGCGGG
>CAZMWC010000078.1:0-8633 GCA_964569805.1 uncultured Gallionella sp. | reverse complement strand
CACGCACGGAATCGCGCACACAGGGCGATTCGTGAATCGCCCCTACGGTTTGCAGATTGATTTAAGGACTATGAAACGATGAAATTTTTCCCCATTCTCGGCGGCATACACCCGGAATACCGCAAGGATCTGACCAGCGAGAAAGCCATTGTTGCCATGCCGATGCCGGCCGTGCTTTACATTCCACTGCAACAGCATATCGGCGCGCCGGCCGAGGTGCTGGTAGCCGAAGGCGATCTGGTCAAAAAGGGCCAGATGATCGCGCGCAATCAAGGCACAGTTTCGGCATCGCAGCATGCTCCCACGTCCGGCCGCATCAGGACGGTAACCGATGTGACTGCCCCCCATCCTTCCGGGTTGCCGCAGACCACCATCATCCTCGAAGCCGATGGCAAAGACGAATGGGCCGAGCTGCCCGAACCCATCGTTGATCCATTTGCCGCAGACATGCATACGATCAACGACCGCGTTGCCCAATCCGGTATCGTCGGCATGGGCGGTGCCGCTTTCCCTTCGGCGATCAAGCTGAATCTTGGCGACCAGAAAAAACTGGATACCCTGCTGCTCAATGGCGCGGAGTGCGAGCCTTACCTGACTTGCGACGACCGGGTGATGCGCGAATATGCGGATGAAATCATTGATGGTGCCCGCATCATGGCGCACGCGCTGGGCACTTCCAGAATAATCGTCGGCATCGAACAGAACAAGCCGCAGGCGATCGAGAACATGACCAAGGCGGCTTCCGCCTTTCCGGAAATCAAAGTCATCGGTGTGCCGGTGCAATATCCGATGGGTTCCGAGCGACATTTGGTGCAGGCGATTACCGGTTTCGAAACTCCGGCGCGCAAGCTCACCGCCGATCTTGGTATTGTGGTACACAACGTTTCTACCGCCCGTGCCGTGCATGATGCCGTCCGCTCTGGCCGTCCGCTGGTTGCTCGGGTGGTGACGGTGAGCGGCGGCGCGATACGCCAACCCGGCAACGTTTTGACACCTATTGGCACCTTGGTATCCGATTTGGTCGAGTTTTGCGGCGGTTTTTCGGCACGCCCGGAGAGCGTGGTTAACGGCGGCCCGATGATGGGTCAGCCGCTGCCCAGTCTGGATGTGCCGGTGGTCAAGGGTACATCGGGCATTCTGGCGCTTACTGCGGCGGAGATCAACGACCGCCCGACCGAGGCCTGTATCCGTTGCGGCAGCTGTGTCACCGTCTGCCCGTGCGGCTTGTCGCCGGTGGAAATGTCCGCCTTCATTCGCAAGGATAAGCTGGACGTTGCCGCCAAACTGGGCGTGATGGATTGTTTCTCGTGCGGCAGCTGCTCATACGTATGCCCGTCGCACATCCCGCTGGTGCATTACTTCAACTACGCCAAGGGAGCGCTGAACGATCTGGAGCGCGAGCGCGGTAAGAGCGAACGCATCAAGACACTTGCCGAGGTGCGCGTGATCCGCATTGAGAAAGCCTCTGAAGCCAAGCGCGCCGCCCTGGCCGCGCGCAAACCGGCTCAAGATAGCGCCGCGCCGGACAATAAAGACGAAGCCAAGGTTACAACCGAAGAAAAGGCCAACGCATGAGCATCGCAAGCATAAACAAGAGCGGGCCGTTTACCCACGGATCCAGCAGCGTCCAGAAAACCATGTTTACGGTGTTGCTGGCGCTGGCACCGGCTACCTTATTCAACCTCTATTTGTTCGGTTGGCCGGCAATTTTGCTGTTCACCGTTACGGTGGGTGCCTGCCTGGCAGTTGAGGCGGGGTGTCTGTCGCTGGCGGGCAAGCCCGTGGCGACGACGCTGTCCGACTGTTCGGCGCTGCTGACCGGCTGGCTGCTGGCGATGAGTCTGCCACCCTGGGCACCCTGGTGGCTTGGCGTGTTGGGGGCGATTTTCGCCATTGCCATGACCAAACATGCTTTTGGCGGCATCGGCCAGAACGTGTTCAACCCGGCTATGGTGGGGCGCACCGTGTTGCTGATCTCGTTCCCGGTAGCGATGACTACTTGGGTTGTGCCACATCCGCTGTTTTCAGCGGGCGCGCCGGGGTTATTTGAGGCTTTTGCCATCACTTTCGGCGGGCACATGCCCGATGCGGTGAGTTCCGCTTCAGCCCTTGGACATATCAAAACCGAGCTGTCGCGCCACATCCCGGTGACGGAATCGATTGCGCAGACACCCGCGCTGATGGATATGCTGCTCGGCTATCGCGCCGGTAGCATGGGCGAAACCTCGGCAATCCTGATTCTCGCCGGTGGCCTGTTCCTGATGTACAAGCGTATTATCTCCTGGCACATTCCGTTAAGCGTGATGGGCGGCCTGTTCGTGATGGCATCGATATTTCACACTGTTGATCCTGCACGTTTTGCCTCCGGCACTTTCCATTTGGTATCGGGTGCCACTTTCCTGGGGGCATTTTTCATCGCCACCGACTATGTCACTTCACCGGTGTCGAAACGTGGGCAATTGATATTCGGTCTTGGCTGCGGCATCTTGATCTGGCTTATCCGTAACTTCGCGGGCTATCCCGAGGGCGTGGCCTTCGCGGTGCTGCTGATGAACGGGCTGGCCCCGATCATCGACCAATACACCCGGCCGCGCGCGTTCGGGCGCAATCGCAAAGGTGAGCCATTGCCGTTGAAGGAGAAGCTATGAAAAAACAGCTCACATTGGGGCACGGGCTGATTTTGGGGGCGTTTTGTTTGGGCTTCGGGATTGTGCTTGCTGCGACCGATTTTGCTACCAAGGAAGATATCGCCACCCGCGCTCTGGAAGACAAGTTGAATTCACTCTCTCAAGTGATTCCCAGTAGTATCCATGACAACAATCTGGTCCAGGATTCCATTCCCATGAAAGATCGGAGCGGTAAGGAAATCACCATCTATCGTGCTACCAAAGGTGGCAAGGTAACCGGCCTGGCCTACGAAATATTCGGCGTGGGTTATGCCGGGCAGATGAAGCTCATGATGGGCATCGACACCGAGGGTAAAATTCTCGGCGCTCGCGTTATTGCGCACAAGGAAACGCCCGGGTTAGGCGACAAGATGGAAGTCAAGAAAGGTGATTGGATATTGCGCTTCGACGGTTTGTCGCTGGGCAACCCACCCGCCGAAAAATGGAAGGTGAAGAAGGACGGCGGTATATTCGACCAGTTTACCGGTGCTACCATCACGCCGCGCGGTGTTGTTGATGCCATCCGCAGCGGGCTTGAATTATTTGCCGCCCACAAAGAACAAATGATGGACATGACCGCCTCTAAACCACAATTAAATGGGGCAAAGATGAAGGAGGGGCATTAAATGACGACGCAATATAAAACCATCGCCAAGGATGGACTGTGGGAAAACAACGGTGTGTTCGCCATGTTGCTGGGCATGTGCCCGGCCATGGCTATGACCGGCACCGCCACCAACGGATTGGGCATGGGCTTGGCAACGGCGGCGGTGATGGCCGCATCGAGTATGTTGGTGGGTATGTTTCGTAACCACATTACTCAGGAAGTACGCATCCCGGTATTCATACTGGTCGTCGCTTCCATGACGACGCTGGTAGATCTTTCCATGAATGCGTGGATGCACGAACTGTATAAAGTGCTGGGCATGTTCATTCCGCTGATCGTGTCCAACTGTCTGCCGCTGGCGCGCCTTGAGGCATTCGCCGGCAAGAATTCGACGCTGCCTTCGCTGGCGGATGGTCTGTTTATGGGTATCGGTTTTACCATTGCGCTCACCATGATCGGCGCGGTGCGCGAGATCGTCGGCTCCGGCACCCTGTTTGCCGATGCATCCCTGCTGTTCGGCCCGGCCTTCAAGGCCATGGAAATGCGTTTATTGCCAGAAGACACCGGGATATTGATGATGATTTTGCCGCCCGGCGGGTTCCTGACACTCGGTTTGCTGGTGGTTGGCAAACGCATATTGGATGTGCGTGCCGGCAAAGAGATTCAGATGGGCGGCGCCCACAGCGCCGCATAAGGAGCGATCATGAAAATTGGAATCGCCTACGCCCTGCCGCAACGCCAAGCTTGGTTTAATGTCGAAATGCCAGATGGTGCCACCGTCCAGGATGCCATTAGCCGTTCAGGTATTCTCAAGCAATTTCCAGAGATCGACCTGGAGAAGCAAAAAATCGGCGTGTTCGGCAAGGTCAGCAAGCTGGATGCCGTCCTTAACGACGGCGACCGTGTCGAAATCTACCGCCCCATCATCTGCGACCCGAAGACCGTGCCGCGCAAGGCCAAGGGCGGGGATGCCGCCGGGGCGGAGGCTTAAGGGTTTTCTGGACGCCTGACGGGTGGGCGTTTCAAGCGGACAGCAGCTCCGCGCGCATCACGCGTAACAACAAGTCATCGAAGGTGTAGAAACCGTTTTTACAACTGGCCATCTGTTCCAGTGCAAAAGCGGCGCCCGTGCCGAACGCCTCGCGCCGGATCGAATCATGAATCAACCGTACGGTCTGGTGCGGGAAACCGAAAATCACTTCGTGGTGGCCGACAATGCCGCCAAAGCGCAATGAAGTGATTTGATCTGCGCCCACCTCCAGCGTCTCGGCAATTTTGCGTGCTGTGCCCGATATTTCAGGCTTGTCGCGGAAGTGCTGCTCGACTATCTCCACGTCGGCGAACGGCGCGGCCTTGCGCAACAGTCTGGCCGCTACGATCAGGAAGTTGATGCCGAGTGTGATATTGGGTGAGCACATCACACGCGCGTCCTGCCCGAGGCTGCGCGCATAGGTCAGGTCATCTTCCGAATAAGCCGAGATCGCGCTGACCAGCATGAGGTTGCGCTTGCGCACCTCTTCGCCGTAGGCGTGCAGGCTCTGCGGTGAGGAAAAATCGACCAGCGCATCCACCGGATGTTGCTCCAGCAGTTCATGGAATGAAATGCGGTCGAGGCCGACGATGGGTATCTCTGTGCCGGGATGGAATTGCGGTTCGGCACCGGACGAGCGCCGCGCGATCCAGCGCAAGTCGAACCTCGGGTCGCTGCCCAGCACATTGGCCACCGCGCTACCCGCCTTGCCGTAGCCCACCAGACCGACTCTTATCTTTTCAGTCATGTTGTTCTCTTGGATTATCCCGGATCGTTCATTAAGGCTCAAACCCCCTCCAGCTCCCCCTTATCAGGGGGAGAGCCGAGCACGCTCCTCTCTTGATAAGGGGAGGTTGGGAGGGGTTTGGGGCTAATGGATTTTCTGGGATTGTTCGAATGAGTGAGCGACCGATTCTAACATCGTCGGCGGGATGCGCTACCCTTCGGGAGCCTGCATGTATAATTCCCGGCCAATCCAACAGGAGAATAATGAATGTCCACGACGATTCTGGTCATCGGGCTGATGGTGTTCTTCGCGCACTTTCTGTCATTGCAGTTCCGCAAGACCAACATCCCGGACGTGCTGGTGCTGATGCTGGTCGGCATCGTGATCGGCCCCGTGTTGGGCATCGTCACGCCCGAGGATTTCGGCAAGATCGGTTCGCTGATCGCCACCATTGCGCTGGTGGTGATCCTGTTCGAGAGCGGCACCTCGCTCGACCTGAATGTGCTGGGCAAGTCGCTGGCCACCACCGGCGTGCTGACCTTGTGGTGCTTCTTTCTGACTTCACTCATCGTCGCGCTGCTCGGCTTTTACCTGCTGGATCTGACGCTGCTCCCCGCCGCCCTGCTCGGCCTCACCCTGGGCGGCACCTCTTCCGCCGTGGTCATCCCGATGGTGAATTCGCTGCGCGTGTCGGAAAAGCCCGCCACCGTGCTGGTACTGGAATCCGCCCTGACCGACGTGCTGTGCATCGTCGGTGTGTTTGCGCTGTTGCAGATCTATACCCAGGGTGGCGTCGAACCGGGCCGGCTGGTCGGCAGTGTGCTGTCCGCGTTGATCTTTGCCGCGGCCATCGGCGTGCTGGGCGGTATCGGCTGGCTGCTGGTGCTGGGCAAGCTGCGCGACTTTCCCAATACCATTTCTTCTACGCTCGCCTATGTTTTTATCGTCTATGGCGCAACCGAGATTCTGGGTTTCTCCGGTGCGATCGCCGCGCTGGCGCTGGGCATCACCCTGACCAACTTCGAGAAGTTCGGCCTGACGCGCTTCAAACGTATCGACCGCAACATCGTGCCACTCAACGACGTGGACCTGATCTTCTACCGCGAGGCGGTGTTCCTGCTCAAGACTTACTTCTTCGTCTATCTCGGCATCTCCATCCACTTCGGCTCATTGCAACTCCTACATGTTGCCGCTGCCATCGTGTTGCTGGTGTATATCATGCGCCTGCTGCTTACCCGGCTGGCGCTCCGCGACGCGGGTTACAGTCTGCGCGACACGGCCATCACCTCGATGATGGCACCCAAGGGACTGGCCGCCGCCGTGCTGGCCGCGCTGCCGCTGCAATACGGCGTGCCCGGCGGCGAGATCATCCGCGACACCACCTACATGGTGGTGCTGATCAGCATCAGTTTCACCGCCATGCTGGTGATGTTCTATCCCAACCGTTTCGCGCAACGCATCTATGCATGGGCATTGAACAAGCCTTGCCCATCTGAAACGGGAGAACCATAGATGGAGCTGCACCAATTCTTCCTGTTCCTCGCCATCATCCTGATCTCGGCGCGGCTGCTGTCCGAGACTGTGGCGCGTTTCGGTGTGCCGTCGGTAATCGGCGAGCTGCTGGCCGGTCTGCTGATCGGGCCTTCGCTGCTGGGCTGGGTATCGCCCGACACCACCATGAAACTGCTGGCCGAGATCGGCATCATCCTGCTGCTGTTCGAGGTCGGCATGGATACCGACTTGAGCCGCTTGGCGCGCTCCGGCGCCAAACCGATCATTGTCGCGGTGGCCGGATTTACCTTGCCGTTCGCGCTGGGCTACGGCGTCAGCGCTTTCGTGTTCGGCCTGCCGAACCTGACTGCGCTGTTCATCGGCGGCACGCTCACCGCCACCAGCATCGGCATCACGGTGCGCGTGCTGGACGACCTTGGCAAGCGCCATACCGACGAGGCGCAGATCGTGATCGGCGCGGCAGTGCTGGACGACATCCTCGGCGTGTTGGCGCTGGCGCTGCTGTACCAGTTCGCGGTGGAGCACGAGGTGTCGGTCAGCGCGGTCAGCGAGGTGGGGCTGTACATCCTGTTGTTCATGCTGCTCGCGCCGCTGGTCGCCAAGCTGGCCTCGATGGTGATCGACCACTTCGACCAGCGCGCCGCGACGCCCGGCTTGCTGCTCACCATGGCGCTGTCGCTGATTTTGCTGTTCTCCTGGCTGGCGCATGCGGTCGGCGCGCCGGAGATTATGGGCGGTTTCGCGGCGGGGCTGGCGTTCAGCCAGCATTTCGGCTTCCGCTTGTGGATGGGAAAAGGCCAGGCCATCGAGTTCAAGCCCAGCCCGAAACTGGCGCACCGTCTGGAAGAGCAGATGCGTCCGCTGATTCACACCTTTTCGCCGCTGTTCTTCGTGATGGTCGGGGTGTCACTCAATCTGGGCGATGTGAACTGGGGTTCCGCCTTCATCTGGGAGCTGGCGGGGCTGCTGCTGTTGGTCGCCTTCCTCGGCAAGTTCGCCGCCGGATTCTGCATCCGTGAATCGCGTCACGACCAGATGGCCATCGGCCTGTCGATGGTGCCGCGCGGCGAGGTGGGGTTGATCTTCGCCCAGCTCGGTTTCAGCCAAGGCACTCTGGATGGCCAACTGTACGCGGCATTGCTGATCGTCATCGCGCTCACCACCATGGCGCCACCGTTCCTGCTTAAATGGTTCTATGGGCGGGAAACATGACGCAGCACTGGCATCAACTTACCCCGGACGAAACGCTTGCCGCAAAGCAAACGACCGCTGGCGGGTTAAGCGCCGAGGAATCAGCGCGCCGCCTGGCCTCCCACGGCCTCAACCTACTGACCCCGCCGCACCGGCGCGGGCCGCTGATGCGTTTCCTGCTGCAATTCCACAACGTGCTGATCTACGTTCTGCTGGCCGCAGCGGGCGTCACCGCCTTGCTCGCGCACTGGGTGGATACCAGTGTAATCGTCGGCGTGGTGGTGATCAACGCCATCATCGGCTTCATTCAGGAGGGCAAGGCGGAACAGGCGATGGAGGCGATCCGCCGCATGCTGTCGCCCGAGGCCACCGTGTTGCGGGATGGCAAGCGCGAGGTGGTGCCGGCCGAGACGCTGGTGCCCGGCGACATCGTGTTGCTGCAATCCGGCGACAAGGTGCCCGCCGACTTGCGTTTGCTGCACACGAAAAACCTGCGCATCGAGGAAGCCGCGCTGACCGGCGAATCCACCGCCGTCGAAAAAAACCACACTGCCGTGGAGGCGCAGGCCGTGCTCGGCGACCGCTATTGCATGGCCTATTCCAGCACGCTGGTGGTGTACGGGCAGGGCACCGGCGTGGTGGTGGCGACCGCAGATGACACCGAGATCGGGCGCATCAGCGCGATGCTGGAGGAAGTGCAGACGCTGACCACACCGCTGCTGCGCCAGATGGAAATATTCGGCCGCTGGTTGACGGTCGCCATCATGGCGCTGGCCGCACTCACCTTCCTGTTCGGCTGGCTGGTGCATCACTTCGATCTGGGCGACATGTTCCTCGCCGCAGTCAGCATGGCGGTGGCGGCGATCCCGGAAGGTCTGCCCGCCGTGCTGACCATCACGC
>CAZMWC010000077.1:0-8695 GCA_964569805.1 uncultured Gallionella sp. | reverse complement strand
TACCTTCCACGATGTCCAGCTCATCTTCCAGGCCGGAACCGTCTTCAATGGTGATAACGCCTTCCTTGCCAACCTTGTCCATCGCTTCGGCGATCTTGTCGCCAACAGCACTGTCAGAGTTGGCGGAGATGCTGCCGACCTGGGCGATTTCCTTGCTGGTGGTACAAGGCTTGGAGAGCTTCTTCAGTTCTGCGACGGCGGCGATGACGGCCTTGTCGATGCCGCGCTTCAAGTCCATCGGGTTCATGCCGGCGGCAACGAATTTCATGCCTTCTTGCACGATGGATTGCGCCAGCACGGTTGCAGTCGTCGTGCCGTCGCCAGCCACGTCGGAAGTTTTGGAAGCAACTTCCTTGACCATTTGCGCGCCCATATTTTCGAATTTATCCTTCAATTCGATCTCTTTAGCGACAGATACGCCATCTTTAGTGATAGTTGGCGCACCATAGGAGCGATCCAATACTACATTGCGGCCCTTGGGACCCAATGTCACTTTGACCGCATCGGCCAGAATGTTCACGCCGACCACCATTTTGTTACGTGCCGCGTCGTGGAATTTTACGTCTTTAGCTGCCATGTCTTGTTCTCCTGAATTTGTTGGTAATTACGCTTCTACGATGCCGATAATGTCATCTTCGCGCATGGTCATATATTCCTGACCGTCCATTTTGAATGCCTGTCCGGCATATTTGCCGAACAGTACACGGTCGCCAACTTTGACAGTCATCGCTTGCAACTTGCCGTCGTCACCAGTCTTGCCCTTGCCCACAGCAATGATTTCGCCTTGATCTGGCTTTTCAGTGGCCGCATCAGGAATCACGATGCCGGAAGCAGTTTTGCGCTCTTCTTCCATACGTTTGACGATGACACGATCATTCAAGGGACGAATTTTCATACTTGGTTCTCCTAAATCAGTGAATTGAAATAAATGCGATAGCGGGTTGCGCCTTTATTAGCACTCTCCACCAGCGACTGCTAATAATAGGGGCAGCCCCGCCTAATTTCAAGAGCCAGGCGGGGTTTATTTTTGCGGCGGAAGGGCGATCTTGTTGTCGGTGCTGAACTGATAATCGCGAAAGATTTGCTCGGCGGTCAGGCTTTGGTAAGTGCCGTCGGCATTCCGGCGGGTCGTATCCTTGAGGCGGTAAGTATAATGACCGCAAGTCCAGCAATCATAATTACGCATGTGGGTGCACAAACAAATCTTATCCTTGACGGATATTTTTTTGGTGCCGGGATGTAATGCCACTTCGCGGTTATAGGCATCGATGTATGAGCAATTGCCGTTGGCATCGAGAACATAGCCGTAGGCTTCGCAATTCGGGCGGATGCCGGAGCCAATCGCGGGGCAATGTTTCAGCATGCGCATCGGATAGCCGGTCGGCGACAGCATATTCACTTCGATATCGTCTTCGCTCGCTTTGAAGTATTCCTGCTGCACTTTTTCGGGGATGCCGCATTCTTTGGCAACGGTGAAGCGCGTCGCCACTTGCACTGCCGCCGCGCCAGCCTCCAGAAATTCCGCCGCATCGCTGCCGGTGAAAATGCCGCCGGCTGGAATCACCGGGATATTCAGGTGTTCGGCCTCCAGATATTGGTGAATTTCGGTGACGATGGTGCGCAGATCGTATTGCGCCCAGTCCATGCCGAAGCCCAGATGCCCGCCAGCCAGCGGCCCTTCCACCACAATAAAGTCGGGCAGCCGGCCAAATTTGGAATTTTTGCGCAGAAACAATTGCAGGGCGCGTAGCGAGGAAACGATGATGCCCAACTGTGCATCACGGAAACGCGGGTGATTCTCCATCAGCGCAAATGAGCCGAGATGCAGGCCGGCCGCCAGTGTAATGCCATCAATACCTTCGTCCAGAGCTACATTCAACCGCACCCGCAACGTTTCGCGCGGCGCATTCATGGTGAGCTTTTCCATGCAATTGACGAAGATCATGCCCTCGCCGCGTTTGGCCTCCATGGTGTGGCGCACGTGCAGGCGCGTCGCCTCGGCAAGATGTCCGAGATCGAACTGCACGGCTGCTTTGTCGGAGCTGGCGACGTTGTACTTGTATTGCTTGAGCTTGTCCTTGACGAAACGTGTCTTGTAATGACGGTCTGTGACAGTCTGAAGCATCGCGTCCGATATATGCCCGACCCCGCCCAGACGCGCAATCTCCAGAGCCAACTCGGAGGTGGAAATATCAACGCCCATCCCGCCTACCATAATGGGAACCAACTCGCGCTCACCAAAGCGCAGGCGAAAATCATCCACACATTTCATTACTGTTTCTTTCTGACTGCAAAATAATTGAGGTGCGCAGAATGCCACAGATGGGGTAATACTGAAAGCGGGGCAGGCTTTTTTACAGGGGTATTGGCTGCCATTCGCAGCGCGCACGGGTGTTGGCCGTGATGCGCCGGATGTTTTTTGCATCATCCTAAAAAACGCAGTTGAGTGGTATGTAGGTGCGAATTCATTCGCACGAACAAGAGGTTATGTGCGAATGAATTCGCACCTACAAGAGCGACGCAACATCTTGGATAAACACAACATTCATCATCAACTACGGTTTTTAGGATCATTCATTCGGTGCGATACGCTTTGCTATTGCGCCCCACGAACCAACAAATCGTCCAGTGCATCTGCCAAGCTGGCAAAGGCAAAGCGGTGATGTAGCATTTCCATTTTTTTGGGCAGCGCTCTTTGGCCTTCCAGCAACAGGCTGGCGCGTTCGCCCATCGCCAGTTTCAGCAAAGCCGCCGGTGCGGAAAACAGGGCGGGGCGATGCAATGCAGCGGCCAGCGTCGCGGTAAATTCCGCATTCGTCACCGGTTGCGGGGCGGCCATGTTGTACGGGCCGGAGGTGTGGGGATCACGCAACAACCTGAGCACCATCGCCACATAATCCTGCATGTGCACCCAGCTCATCCATTGCTTTCCGTCGCCCAGACGCGCGCCCAGCCCCAGCTTGAATGCCGGTAGCATCTTCCCCAGCATGCCGCCGTCATTGCTCAATACCGGAGAAGTGCGCAATAGACACACACGCACCTTCGCCCCTGCACCCGTCGGCTCCGCCGCACCGTGTCGTGGCCGCACGCCGAGATTTTCTGCAACACGCGCCGCGTCTTCCCACGCCTTGCACAACTCGGCGGCGAAGCCTTCGCCTGCGCCGGATGTCTCGTCCAGCATGGCATCGCCACGGTTGCCGTAATAACCCACCGCCGAGCCGCTCAACAACACCGCCGGTTTATGTTCGGCGGCGGCGATGCGCCGCACCAGCTCCTCGGTAAGCGTGACGCGGCTGTCCCACAGCGCCTTCTTGCGGCTTTCCGTCCAGCGTTCGTCCACGATCGGTTCACCCGCCAGGTTGATGATTGCGTCGAAAGTTTGCGCGGGCTGCCATTCGTCCAGGCTGTGCAGCGCGTGCACAGCAACGCCGCATTTGACCGCAACGGAAGCTGGGTTGCGGCTGAGTACGGTCAATTCATGCCCTTCGTCCAGCAACGCCTTGCAGAGCTGCCGCCCGATTAATCCGGTACCGCCGGTGATGAAAATATGCATGATTCGCCTCCTGTTAGGTCGTAGTGGCAAAACCCGTTATGATTCAGCGCATGTCCGATGATACTCCAGCCAATACTGAATTTCTTGCGCGCAGCCTCGCTACGGTGTGGCATCCCTGCTCGCAGATGAAGCATTATGAAACTTTCCCGCTGGTGCCGATTGCGCGCGGCACGGGCGTGTGGCTGTGCGACTTCGAAGGCAGGCGCTATCTGGATGCGGTGAGTTCCTGGTGGGTGAATCTGTTCGGCCATTGCAACCCGCGCATCAACGCCGCGTTGCGCGAGCAACTCGACACACTGGAACACGTAATGCTGGCGGGTTTTACCCACGAGCCGGTGGTGCAACTGTCCGAGCGGCTGCGCGAACTCGCGCCCGCCGGGCTCGGGCATTGTTTCTACGGTTCGGACGGCGCATCGGCCACCGAAATCGCGTTGAAAATGAGCGCGCATTATTGGCGCAACATCGGCCAGTCAGGCAAGACGCAATTCATCAGCCTGGCGAACAGCTACCACGGCGAGACGCTGGGCGCGCTGTCCGTTACCGATGTCGCGCTGTTCCGCGCTGCCTACGGCGCGCTGATCACGCAGCAAGCCACCGTGCCGAGCCCGGACTGGCGCGCTGCGGAAGCGGGCGAAAGTGCGGAAAATTTTGCGCTGCGCTGTGCGGAGCAACTCGAAACACACCTGCAACAGCATCACGCACAGCTCGCCGCCTTCATCATCGAACCGCTGGTGCAGGGCGCGGCGGGCATGGCGATGTATCACCCGGCCTACTTGAGCCGGGCGCGCGAACTGTGCACGCAATATGGCGTGCATCTGATCGCCGATGAGATCGCGGTGGGCATGGGGCGCACCGGGACGATGTTCGCCTGCGAACAAGCTCCCGTACTCCCCTCTCCCGCTTGCGGGGAGAGCGAAGCGAGGGGGGCGGAGCCGGCTGGGGGAGAGGGAATCACCCCCGATTTCCTGCTGCTCTCCAAAGGCATCACCGGCGGCTACCTGCCGCTGTCTGTAGTAATGACGCGCGACGAAATCTATCAGGCGTTCTATGACGACCAGACCGCGCGCGGCTTCCTGCATTCGCATTCCTATACCGGCAATCCGCTGGCCTGCCGCGCCGCGCTTGCCACGCTGGACATCTTTGCCGGGGACGATGTGCTGAATGCCAACCGCGCCAAGGCAGCCTTGTTCAACCGCATCGCACAGCCGCTGCGCGAACACCCCAAGGTCAGAAACTTTCGCAACACCGGCATGATCTGGGCGTTCGAGGTGGAGACACCGCACGCGGATTTTGCGCGGCGCTGTTTTGCGCTGGGTCTGCAAAACAAACTGTTGTTGCGCCCGATGTCCAACACCGTATATTTCATGCCGCCATATATCATCAACGAAGAGGAGATGCGGATGCTAGCCACAGGCACGCTGAAGATCGTGGAGATGCTGACATGAAATTCATCCGTATCGGCATTGCAGCCTTATTCATCGCGTTCAATACGCAAGCCGCATCGCTGCCCCCCGAAGTACAGCAATCGCTCAAACAGGCGGGCATCCCGCTATCCGCCGTCGCGGTCGAAGTGCGCGAAGTGGATGCGCGCAAGCCGCTCATCAGTCTGAACACAGAGCAGGCGATGAACCCAGCCTCCACGATGAAGCTGCTCACCACCTACGCCGCGCTCGACCTGCTCGGTCCCGCCTATACATGGAAGACCGAAGCGTGGCTGGACGGCGAGCTGAAAGACGGCGTGTTGCGCGGCAACCTGGTGCTGAAAGGTTATGGCGATCCGAAATTCACCGTCGAGCAATTCTGGCTGTGGCTCGCCGAGCTGCGTGCGCGCGGCCTGCGCGAGATACGCGGCGACCTGGTGCTGGATCGCAGCTTCTTCGAACTGCCGCCGTATGATCCGGCGGAATTCGACAATGATCCGGTGCGCGCCTACAACGTCGGGCCGGATGCGCTGCTGATCAATTTCAACACCCTGCGCCTGCGCTATCTGCCCGATGGCGACAAGCTGAACGTCGTTGCCGAACCGCCGCTGGACGGCATCAGCCTCGATAATCGCCTCGCACCGCGCCGCAGCGGCGGCTGCAACGGCTGGGACGATACCATCAGCGTACAACCGTCCGGCGACAGCGTGATCTTTCAGGGCGGCTATCCCGGCGATTGCGGCGAGCGCGAGCACAGTCTCAGCGTGATGCCGCACACGCGCTATGTTGAAACACTGTTCCGCGCGTTGTGGAAGGAACTGGGAGGCACATTAAAGGGCGGCATGCGCGAGGCGGCGGTTGGTGCCAACGCGCAACTGTTATCCACGCATCGCTCCGATCCTTTGAGCAACATCATTCGCGACATCAACAAATTCAGCAACAACGTCATGGCAAGGCAGCTGTTCCTGACGCTGGGGGCGACCGACAAAGCCAGTGTCGAGCGCAGCACGCGCACGGTGCGGGAATGGCTGCAAAAACAGCGGCTCGACTTCCCCGAGCTGGTGCTGGAGAACGGTGCAGGGCTGTCGCGCAAGGAGCGCATCAGCGCGGCGCATATGACGCAATTGCTGCAACATGCGGCCAATCACCCGCTCAGCGCCGAACTGGAATCATCACTGCCGATATTGGGGGTTGACGGCTCGGTGAAGAAACGCCTCAAGGAAAGCCATGCCGCCGGCCACGCCCACCTCAAGACCGGCACGTTGGAAGGTGTCAAAACCGTCGCCGGTTATGTGCGCTCACGAGGCGGCAAGGAGTGGATCGTGGTGTGCTTCATCAACCACCCCAACGCCAAGCGCGGTCAGGACGCGCAGGATGTGCTGATCGAGTGGGTGCAGGGGAGGTGATTCAAACATGTGTCGGGTAGCAGGTAGGATGGGTTGAGCGCAGCGATACCCATCAATCAAAGCCAAAACCAATCTCGTCGGGGGTAGCATGACAGCTAGTCACTTTCTTTTGCTTCGCCAAAAAGAAAGTAACCAAAGACAACGAAGTTGCAGTGAAGGCTAATATACGAAGCATGTTATGCCGGAACTAAAAGGCGACCCCAGTTTGCCGCCGCTGCGCGGCTCCCTGCGTTGCTCGTCTGGTCAGGCGGCTGCGGAACTCGCGCTACGCGCTCAAACAGTCCTCGCCGAAACCCCCTGACCAGCCTCTGCTACTCAGCGGCGCATAGGGGAAAAGGGCTGCACACAAAGAGATGCTGCCGGAATGCCTAGATATTTCGGCATATTGACCATCCGACAGGTGCAGGTTAGGGTGTGCCAATGGAACTACCACCAGCATTACCACCGTTATCGTTAGCGGGCAGGAGGTGCAAAATGCAAACAACTAAATCGCACCATTTGACTCACACGAGAGGATGGGGGAATCGTTTTGTCAATTTGTTTACTTTTTTTCTGCCGATATTATTCATGAGCTGTAACCAGGCAGCTATGGCTGCCACAGTTAAAATATTACAGACGACAAACATTTCATCCAAGGTTGCCGCTGTTTGCAGCGGGGTGAGAAAAGTTTACGTCACTGATGTTTCAACAGATGGGTCGGTGGCTGTTGGGAAATGCGCAAAAAAAGATGATCTAGGTGAATGGCAAGTGTTCCTCTACTCCCAATCTGGAGGGTTTAAAAATCTCGGAACCATGGGAAAAAAGAGCATAGACAACATACACATTTCTGCCGATGGGTTAGTTATCTATGGAACTTTTTATGTTGAAAATGAAGGTAGCCATATTTTTCGTTATACACAGACCGAGGGGCTTCAAGACCTTGGCACAATGGGGAAGGAAGGAATATCAGTAAATGCGGTTTCGGCTGATGGCTCGGTGATTGTTGGCCACTTCCATGATTCACAAACTGAATACCCTATGCTTTACCACGCCTTCAGGTACTCTCGATCACAAGGATTTGAAGATCTTGGCGCCATGAGCACGGAATCCACCATCGCACAAGGAGTTTCCGCCGATGGTTCATTGATTGTGGGTCATTTCGAAATTGGAAGCAGCAGCAAAAATTCTGTTCGACAGATTAGTTCCCACGCTTTTCAATATTCTCATCCAGAGGGTATGAAAGATATTGGGGTGGCCGGATGGGGGGAAAGCGCTTTCGCTACCGGAATTTCCAATGATGGCTCTGTAATTGTTGGTCAGGGAGTATTTCGTATTGGCTTTATTGTCAGTTTTTATGAGGACAGCTTTGCATTTGTGTATACAGAAAAAGGTGGCATGCAAAAACTGTCGCAAATAGGTGGAGAATCAGTAGGGTCCCCCAGGATTTCGGCAGATGGAACTAGGGTGGCTGGAAGTTATCGTGAATCGAATGGCGATGTGTATGTCTACACAGGGAAGGTGATATTGCCGTAACGCTGCCTTGGGGTCACAACAATTTCTACGCCGCCTTCCGCCCCAACCCCTCTGCCACCAATGCCAACACTAGCGTATTCAAACTGACACCTTCCGCCTTGGCGCGCTCCGCCAATTTGGCGTGGACGGATTTGGGCAAGCGCGTGATAAACTTGCCAGATACTTCCGGCACGGTATCGGGGCGGTAGAAAGGTTCTGGAATTTCCTTGCCCGCATCCTTGCGCGCAGACACCCACGCCTTGAACGCATCCTTGCCGTTGGTAACAGTTTCGGCTTCGGTCGCTCCATCCGACATGCAGCCGGGAAGATCGGGGAAGGTGATCAGAAATCCGCCGCCATCTTCTTTCGGAATTTGGCTGATGATGTGGGAATACGCCTCGAATGAATATGGCGGTTTGATGTTTTTGATTTTCTTGATGGTCGCGGTGGTCATTTCTTTAACTCCTTCACGGCATCCACCAGCAACAGGAACTGGCGGATATACACAGGTTTGATGGGGCGATGGGCGGGCACGGTCACATCCATCTCCACGCTCGGTGAGCTAAACACATAATGGCTGCCACCGTTGTTCCGGCATTCAATGTCGAATTGCTTTGCTACAACCAGCAAATCGTCGATGCGCCAATCGCGCGGGTTGTTGCGCATGGCATCGAGTAGTTTGGCTCGTTTGTTCATGTGCAGATAGTATCTCATCCGATACTATGCATCAATCCATGCAGGCAATTCTTGGCGGTATTGGTTTTGTCGTTGATGTTGGGTATCGCTACGCTCAACCCAACCTGCGAATCACAACCCCAGCTCGT
>CAZMWC010000076.1:0-8705 GCA_964569805.1 uncultured Gallionella sp. | reverse complement strand
TCCTGTGCTACTCGGCGGCGCACAGGGGAAAATGAAATGCGGTTTTGTGTGCGCTACGCGCACGTTTTTTGATGGTGGGCATCGCTTTGCTCTGCCCGGCGGGGCTACGCCAGCAACGCCTCTACCGCCGCGATGTCCCCATGCGTCTCCGGGTGGCGGCTGCCGCTGTAGCGGGCATTTTCCGGCAATACGATAATGTGCGTCTGTATGCCGGATTCGGCGGTCAGGGTGTAGCTCGGCACACTTTCTTCATGCCCACCGATACGCACCCGCCATTCCCCGCCCTCGAATTCGAGGTTGTGCTTGAGCAGGAACAGCAGCACGGCCTTGGCATCGTCGGAGAACAGCATCAGATTGATGTCCGAATGCGTGCCTGCCGTGCCACTCAACACCGAGCCGGTGAGGTAGGGATGGAACTCTGCCAGTTGGCGCATGGTGGCCAGCGTTTCCTCGCGTAACAGACGCAGGATGCCGGGGTGGCTGTCGTGCTGATAGAGCGCGCGGTAGCTGTGCAGGGCTTCATCCACCTCCTGATTGCTGGGCAGGTGCTGGGTGTCTGACGCGCCGAGTTGCCGCGCGGCCTTGCGTTTGGCGAGGGAGTGGTCGGTGATGCCATCTTCGGCCATCAACTTGGCAGCCTGATGCGCAAGTTGTTCGCGCATCAGGTCGCGCCGGTGGGCAAGGTTCTTGGGGGTATGTTCTTTAGGCATCTGGAAAGTCAGAGCAGCTGATCCTTGAGTGCATCAGTCGGTTTGCTGGTTTCACCAGGTATGGGCAGGCCATGTTCGGAAGGGATGTTTTCCTGATAGAAGTATTCAGCCAGCGAACTGTTTTCATCAGGGCGCCCTTCCTGGTCGATGCGTATGACCGACATATTGTCAGGCATGGAGTAAACGGCCTGTGGCACATCTTTGAGGGTTTTTGCCATGTAGTCCATCCATATCGGCAATGCCGCCCCACCACCGGTTTCCTTGTCGCCCAGGCTGCGCGGCTGATCGAAGCCCATCCAGGAGATGCCGACTATAGTGGGCTGAAAACCGCAGAACCAGGCATCGACCGAATCGCTGGTGGTGCCGGTCTTGCCCGCCAGATCCTGGCGGCCGAGCTGCATGGCAGGGGTGGCGGTGCCGTGTTTCACTACATCCTGCATCATGCTGACCATAGTGAAAGCATTGCGCACATCAATGACCTGTTCGGCATTCTCGCCCGCGGTAGCGGGCGTGGTTTTGCTGATGACGTTGCCGTGTGCATCCTCGATGCGCTGGATGAAATAGGGTGTGACACGAAAGCCGCCGTTGGCGAATACCGAATAGCCAGCCAGTAGTTGCAACGGCGTTACCGAACCGGAGCCCAGCGCCATAGTCAGATAGGGCGGATGTTTGGTGGCATCGAAGCCAAACTTGGTAAGGTAATCCTGGGCATATTGCGGCGTAATGGATTGCAAAATACGTATGGAAACCAGGTTCTTTGACTTGGTCAAGCCTTGGCGCATACGCATCGGGCCGGCAAATTCGCCATCGTAGTTCCTCGGTTGCCATGGCTCGCTGCCGGTTTGCTCGGCATCAAAAAATAACGGCGCATCATTGATTATCGTAGCGGGGGTCAAACCCTTCTCCAGTGCCGCAGAATAGATGAAAGGCTTGATGCTGGAGCCGGGTTGTCGCCATGCCTGCGTGATGCGGTTGAACTGGTTGCGGTTGAAATCGAAGCCGCCGATGAGTGAATAAATGGTGCCATCGCGCGGGTCGCCCGAGACGAAGGCCGCTTCCACTTGCGGCAGCTGGCTGATTTGCCAGTCCGTTTTTTCATTTTTTCGCACTCTGATGATGGAGCCGGGGTTGATACGCTGGTTCAATGCGGCCTTGCTGCCCAGAGCGCGCTGGACAAAACGCAGCTCACCACCGCTGACTTCGGCAATTTGTCCGCCTTTGCAATAAGCACGAACCAGTTTGGGAGAGGCTTCCAGCACCACGGCAGGAATCATGTCATCGCTTTCGATAAATTCCTGCAATGCCTCTTCCAGATATTCTTCGTTGTTGCCTTTTTTTAAATCGACAAAACCTTCCGGGCCGCGGTAGCCGTGGCGGCGGTCATATTCCAGTACACCCTTGCGGACGGCTTGATATGCGGTGAGTTGGTCCTGTTGCCGGATGGTGGTGTAAACCTTGAATCCCTGCGTATAGGTATCTTCCTGATATTTTTCATAAACAGCTTGCCTGACCATTTCGGATACATAGTCTGACTTGATGCCAGATTCCTGATTGCCATGTTTTGTTACGATAGGCTGCTGTTGTGCGAGTTGAAGTTGCTCATTATCGATAAAATGCAACTCATGCATCCGGCGCAGGACATAAAGCTGGCGCAATTTGGCTCGCTTGGGGTTGACGACCGGATTGTAGGCGGATGGCGCTTTCGGTAGCCCGGCGAGCATGGCGGTTTCGGCAACTGTCAGCTGGTCCAGGTGTTTGCCGAAGTAAATTTGAGCCGCCGCTGCAAAGCCGTATGCGCGTTGCCCAAGATAAATCTGGTTGATGTAAAGCTGCAGGATTTCATCTTTGCTCAAATTGTGCTCGATTTTGAAGGCGAGCAGCATCTCGTTGAACTTGCGCGTCATAGTTTTTTCTTTGGAGAGAAAAAAGTTGCGCGCTACCTGCATGGTGATTGTACTGGCACCCTGTTTGGCACCGCCGGACGTGAAATTGGAAACTGCGGCACGCAGCACCCCTACGTAGTCAACACCGCCATGTTCGTAAAACCGGTCATCTTCGGCGGCCAGAATGGCTTTTTTCATGGCATCAGGCACTTCCTCGATCTTGACCAGTGCACGCCGCTCCTCGCCGAATTCGCTAAGTAATATGCCTTCGGCGGTGTAAATTTGTAGCGGGATTTTCGGGTTGTAGGCGGTCAGCGCTTCCAGTGACGGCAGGGATGGATAAACCAGCATCACCGCCAGACCAAGCAATATGGCTGGAATGGATAGTAGTGTTAGTACGGCAAGAACCGGGATAAGCCAGCGGCGGGAGGGCATGTACAGTTGTCCGAAGAGAAGTAATGGTGTTATGGTGCGCAGAGCAGGCGAAATTATATCGGCTCCGGGAGACTATAAATAGCTTTACACGATTTATGGTTGTTGCTAGGATTTAAACCACTTTATACGGAAAAGCTCTAAACGGCCTATGCCCAAAGTAAATTTTGACATCCCGCTGGACTTTTTGCAGACCTCCACGCCGCCTCTGATTGGTGTGGATATCAGTTCGTCCTCCGTCAAAATGGTCGAGTTGAGCGAGACACCCAAAAAAGGCGGGTATGTTGTGGAGCGCTATGCAATTGAGCCGCTTCCGAAAGATGCGATCAGCGACGGCAATATCAACAATCTCGATGCCGTTTCAGACAGCATGCAGCGCGCCTGGAAACGATTGGGTAGCCGTGTCAGGAATGTCAGCTTGGCGCTTCCTGCCGCAGCCGTCATCACCAAAAAAATCCTGTTGCCCGCCGGTATGCGCGAGGAAGACCTGGAGTATCAGGTCGAATCTGAAGCGAACCAATATATCCCGTTTGCTCTGGAGGAGGTCAATCTGGATTTCCAGGTGGTCGGGCCGGCACCGGGTAACTCGGAGGAAATCGAAGTATTGTTGGCCGCATCCCGCAAGGCGAACGTCGAAGATCGTGTTGTCGCCGCCCAAGTGGCCGGACTGAAAGCGGTTGTAATGGATGTTGAGCCTTATGCGGCGGAAATGGCCTTCGAACAGATTCGCGCGCAACTGCCGGATGGCGCGGTAGATAAATGTGTCGCGCTGGTCGACATAGGCGCAAGCGTGATGAACGTCAATGTGTTGCGCAATGGGCAGTCTGTCTACACCAGAGACCAACAGGTCGGCGGCAGCATGTTGACGCAGCAGATTCAGGGGATGTTCGGTTTGTCTGCCGAAGAAGCTGAATCGGCTAAACGTAATGGCGGGTTGCCGGATAACTATGAGAGCGATGTCCTGTCGCCTTTCCGCGAGAATGTGGTGATGGAAATCGCGCGGGCATTGCAGTTTTTCTTTACTTCCACACAATACAACGAGGTGGATTACATCGTGCTTGCAGGAGGCTGTGCGGTATTGCCCGGCCTGGACGATGCGGTGGCGACACGAACCCAGGTGAGTACCATGGTGGCGAACCCGTTTGCCCTGATGACCTTGTCGAGCCGTATCAAACCGCGCCAGTTGCAGGCTGACGCACCGTCGCTGATCGTCGCCTGCGGACTGGCGATGCGGAGGTTTGACCCGTCATGATACGCATCAATTTATTGCCGCACCGGGCTGAAAAGCGTCGCGCTCGCCAGATTCAATTCGGCGCGCTCAGCCTGATTTCCGTTGTATTGGGCGCAATGCTGGTGGGGTTCGTGCATGTCGCAATCGGCACGCAAATATCCTATCAGGAAAGGCGCAATGAATACCTGAAACGCGAGACGGCGGTTCTGGATAAGCAAATCGAGGAGATCAAAAAACTTCGCGAGCAGACGCAATCGCTGTTGGCCCGCAAGGATGCGGTCGAAAAACTGCAAAGTGACCGCGCTGTTGTGGTGCATCTATTGGATCAAATGTTGCGTATCCTGCCGGATGGCGTGTATCTCAAGACCCTCAAACAGGTTGGCGGCAAAATCGACGTGGTCGGGTACGCGCAGTCGAATGCGCGCATCTCAACTCTGATGCGCTCGATCGAGAATTCAAAGTGGCTGAATTCTCCGGCATTGGTGGAGATTCAGGCTGCCAGCGTGGGCGGCGCACGAGTGAGCGAATTCAAGCTGACGTTCAACTTGACCAAGACACAAATCAAGGAAGAGGCAGTTCCTGTTAAGCCTGTTATCAAACCCGCTGGCGCGAAGGGTTGAGTGCCATGATAAAACTGGATGACCTGAAAAACCTGAACCCGAAAAACCCCGGCGCGTGGCCATGGCCGGCGAAGATCACCGCCTTCGTTTCAATGTTTTCTGCTGTGGTTATTGTTGGCGCATTGTTCGACTGGCAGGGGCAGTGGGACAACCTGCAAACCATCAGGCAAGCCGAGGACAAGCTCAAGGATGCTTTTTTGGCCAAGAAAAAAGAAGCGATCAATTTGGATCTGATCAAAAAACAACTGATTGAAACGCAGGAATCTTTTGGCGCGCTACTCAAACAACTGCCGAGCAAATCGGAAATGGATGCGCTATTGACCGATATTAATCAAGCCGGTCTGGGGCGCGGTTTGCAGTTTGAATTGTTCCGTCCCGGGGCTGAGAAGGTGGGTGGTGCGTTTGCCGAACAGCCGATCACGATCAAGGTGAGCGGGAATTATGATGATCTGGGCAAGTTTGCCAGCGATATTTCCATGCTGCCGCGCATCGTCACGCTCAATGAAATAGAGATAAAGCCCGCTGGCGGCGGATTGTCCATGGACGCTATTGCGAAGACCTTCCGTTATCTGGATGAAGAAGAGGTGGCCGCGCAGAAGAAGGCGGAAAAACCGGTGGTGAAACCGGCGGCAGCCCCTGCGAAATCCGGTGGGCACGGGGGAGCGAAGTGATGAAGTCAATCCACCTCGCACTTATTTCGTTGTTGCTGGCAGGTTGTGGCGGCGAAGAGTTTCAGGATCTGCGTGATTTTGTCAAGAACTCCGGCAAGGATATGCGCGGGAAAATCCCGCCACCGCCCGAGGTGAAGCCATATGAACCCTTTACGTACAACAATGATGCAAGCTTGCCTGACCCATTTAAACCGCGTAAACCGGATTTGCATGGTGGGCGTGCCGGGATAAATCAACCTGACATGAATCGCCCCAAAGAAGCTCTGGAAGAGTTTCCGCTTGAAGGGCTCAAGATGGTGGGTTACCTTTCCAAAAATAAGGTTGGCTATGCGGTGATCCGCGCCCCGGACGGCAAACTGCACAGGGTCAAGGCAGGAAATTACGTTGGCATGAACTTCGGTTTGATAAAAGAGGTCACAGACGCTGAAGTGCAAATCAAAGAGATGGTGCAGGATAGCGCTGGTGACTGGTCTGAACGCATGAGCAGCCTGCAATTGCTTGAGTAGCGGGTAGCCCGGGTTTTGCTAAAAGCAACATGCCGCAAGCTACAAACTATTTTTTAGGAGCAACACAATGAAAACATTCAACTCTATTTTTAACGGCGCTGCCCGAATGGCGGCTATGTTCATTGCGCTCGGCCTGTTGGGAGCGCAAGCGCAGGCCGACACCCAGAACAGCATAACCGCGCTGAATGCCAGTAGCGCCGGTGGAGGAACGACTGTTATCAAGGTTGAGATGGCGCAGCCGCTGGCCAACGTGCCTGCCGGGTTCACAATCAATACGCCGCCGCGTATCGCACTGGATTTCCCCAATACCGCGAACGGCTTGGGCAAATCTGTGCAGGAGTTCGGAGAGGGCGGCTTGCGCAGCGCCAATGTTGTTCAAGCGGGTAGTCGCACCCGTCTGGTAATCAATCTTGACCAGATGCTTTCCTATGATACGAAAATCGATGGCAACAATCTGCTGATCACCTTGCAGGGCAAAGCTGCGGATGAGAATGTGGTCGGCAAAGTGTCGCGTTTTGCCGAGGCCAAACAGACAGCGCAGAAACAATCACTGCGCGACATCGATTTTCGTCGTGGCAAAAATGGCGAAGGACGTGTGCAGGTTGATCTTTCCGACCCTGGTATCGGCATTGATATACGCCAGCAAGGTGCCACGCTGATCGTTGATTTCCTCAAAACCAGTCTGCCCAATAACCTGAAACGCAAACTGGATGTAACCGATTTTGCCACCCCGGTACAAACGGTGGACACCTTTGTGCAGGGTGATAGCGTGCGCATGGTGATCGAACCCAAAGGCCAGTGGGAGCACGCCGCCTACCAAACCGACAATAAGTTTATCGTCGAACTGAAACAGGTTGTCGAGGACCCGGACAAGCTGGTTAAGGGTAGCCAAGCTGGCTATGCGGGCGAAAAACTGACGCTCAATTTTCAAAAAATCGACGTGCGCGAGGCTCTGAATGTGATCGCTGATTTTACCGAACTCAATATGGTCATCAGCGATACGGTGAGCGGCAACATCACCCTGCGTTTGAAAGATGTGCCGTGGGATCAGGCGCTGGACATCATTTTGCAGAGCCGTGGCTTGGATAAGCGCAAGAACGGCAATGTGATCCAGGTTGCGCCGCGCGAAGAAATGCTGGCCAAGGAAAAAATCGAGCTGACCGGACGCCAGGAAATTTCTGATGTAGAGGAGCTGCGTACTGAAAGCTTTCAGCTCAATTATGTCAAGGCAGAGGCATTCAAGAAAATCCTGACCGATGAAAAACAGAAAATACTATCCAAGCGTGGCAGCGCCGTTTGGGATGAGCGAACCAATCAGCTGTTCATCCAGGATACGCCTGGCCATCTTGAGGACATACGCAGTCTCATCAAGAAAATTGATATCCCCGTGCGCCAGGTGATGATCGAAGCGCGGGTGGTTGAGGCATCAGACAAATTTGGCAGGAGCCTGGGAGCAAGGCTCGGGTTTACCTCGCCGATAGCGCCGCAGCGTTCGGCTGATGGGAAGCCGGGTGTTTCTTTTGGCGGAATGCAGCAAATGAATGGTGCCACCAATTCGGATACATTTACCGGATTGGAGGTTTCCCCGATCAATACGGTGAACAGCATCCCGTTCTCGAATGTTAATCTTCCGGTAGCAGGCGCGGCAGGTACGTTTTCAATGATCCTGTTCAATGCGGCTGCGACGAAATTTCTCAGTCTGGAACTGTCAGCCTTGGAGACGGACAACAAGGGCAAGATCATTTCCAGCCCGAGGGTGATGACCGCCGATCAAGTTGAGGCAAATATTGAATCGGGTACCGAAATTGCATATCTGGAAGCGTCAGCCAGCGGCGCGGCTGCCGTGAAATTCAGGAAAGCAACCTTGAGCTTAAAGGTCAAACCGCAGATCACACCGGAACAGAATGTGATTATGGATGTGACCGTGACCAAGGATTCGCTGGGTGAGCTTGTCTTTGGCGGCATACCGACGATAAATGTCAACAAAGTCAACTCCCAAGTGCTGGTGGATAACGGTGGAACCGTGGTGATCGGCGGAGTCTATTCGCAGATCGCCACGACGAATATCAGCAAGGTTCCCTTGCTCGGAGATTTGCCTGTAGTGGGCATGTTGTTCAAAAACACCATTAACTCTGATGACAAAAGAGAATTGTTGATTTTTATTACGCCCAAGATCATGAAGGATGCCCTGAACCTGCGTTAACGTGAAACTCGCGTAGCGATGCGTTCGCCCTCTCTCCCTGAAGGAAAGGGTTGTGGTGAGGGAAACGCAAATACCTTGTACAAAAGCCCGGCTGAATCCGGGCTTTTGTTTTTATCGTTTACAATGCGCACCATGCCAAGCAATCACCCGACAAACGCCCGCAAGCTTCAATCAGGCAACCTGATTCTGGTGGGCATGATGGGGTCTGGAAAAACCACTATTGGACGCTCACTGGCCAGGCAACTGTGCAAGACCTTCATTGACAGTGATGAGGAAATCCAGAAACGTACCGGTGTGACCATCCAGCATATATTTGATGTCGAGGGCGAGGCCGGTTTTCGCCAGCGCGAGGCGGCAGCAATCGGCGAATTGGTTAAGCGTGACGGCATGGTATTGTCGACCGGCGGAGGCGCGATTCTGGCGGAGCAGAACCGGTTGCTGTTGCGCCA
>CAZMWC010000075.1:1721-8710 GCA_964569805.1 uncultured Gallionella sp. | reverse complement strand
CCGACATGGAAGTGTCGGAAGGCGCTACGCTTTTCCGACCTACGAAAACCGCTACCTTTTTGGTCCCGGCTCGTCCGGCTTGGGTTGATAGTAATGCCGGATGAAAAAACACTGACCATCGACGTGCGCTGGCTGCCTCCGCCGGAGCCTTTCGAGCGCATCATGCAGGCGTTGCAAACGCTTCCAGCCAATGCAACCCTGCAAGTGCTCATTCATCGCGAACCGTTTCCACTGTACGAAGTGCTGCGCGGTTCCGGCTATGCGTGGCAGGCCACCGCGCTCGGGGATGACAGCTTTGAAATCCGGGTCAGTCGCGCCCCATGAAACTCGCCTCGCTCAGCACCGAACAGGCTCCGCCTATTTCAATACCGCTGCGTTTCTTTGCCGTCGCGCCACTTTTCCTGATATTGGCCGCGCTGATGTTGGCAATGAGTGAAGGCAACCCGTTTGCCGACATACACTCCCCCGCGCTACTCGCCGCCACCCATTGCATCACACTGGGATTCATGGCGATGATCATGTTCGGCGCGATACAGCAACTCCTGCCGGTAATGATCGGCAGCACGATGCCCGCGCCCCGTTTGGTAGCATGGCTTCCCTTCCTGCTGTTAACCATAGGGACACTATTGTTAGCATTCGGCTTCATGTTGAGCAAAGCAGAATTACTCAATCTGGCCTGGCCGCTGCTGGGAACGGCTTTGCTGATATTCATCGGTGCCAGCCTGACCAGCCTGGCGCGCGCCGCAGCACAGAACATGACAAAAAATGCGATGCTGCTATCCATGCTCGCGCTCATCGGGGCAATCGCTCTGGGCGCGCTGCTGACCAGAGGCTACGCTGTCGGCTTGGCGTTGGATTATCCCCGGCTGGCCGCCTCGCACATCAGCCTGGCGCTGGGCGGCTGGGTGATGCTGCTGATTATCGGCGTGTCTTATCAGGTCGTGCCCATGTTTCAGATTACGCCGCCCTATCCGAAATGGCTGACTACCGCTTTAACTCCCGCAATATTTGCCGTCTTATTGCTCAACCTGTCTGTCATTCTGCTCGAACCGGCATCGCGTTGGCCGGGATTCATTGCGGAAAGCCTGTTCTGGTTACTGTCCGGCTGTTTTGCCGTGATGACGCTCAAACTGCAAAACCAGCGCCGTCGCCGCGTCGCCGATGCCACCTTGAGCTTCTTCCGCTTGGGCATGTTCTCGCTGCTGCTGGCCGCGCTCTTTTCACTCGCATCGCTCATTCCGTCCATCACCATCCCAAATTTGAGACTGTTGTCTGCCATCGCATTTTTGCTGGGTTTCGCGATGTCTCTGATTCAGGGCATGCTCTACAAAATCATCCCGTTTCTGGTCTGGTTCCACCTGTTCCGTGGTGGAATAAAAGCTGTGAAAGTCGGCATCCCGAATGTAAAAGAAGTCATCCCCGAACGCTGGATGTGGCGGCATCTGTGGCTGCATGGCAGCACCCTGCTGGCGGCGCTGCTGGCACCCTGGTGGGATGTTGCGGTATGGCTGACCGCGCTTGGTCTGTCGCTGCAAGGGGCGCTGCTGGGCTATGCGGTTTTTACCGGTATTTCGGTTTACCGCCGCACACAAAAACGTATTGAACAATTACCGGCATGAGCTTTTTATTACTTAAAACTATCCACGTCTCCTGCGCCGCCATCAGCTTCACGCTGTTTTTCCTGCGCGGCATCTGGAGCATGAACGGCTCGCCCATCATGCGGCAACGCTGGATCAAAATCGTGCCGCATGTCGTGGATACGCTGCTGCTCGCCAGCGCGCTTGCAATGGTCTTCATCATCGGCCAGTACCCTTTTACGGATGCCTGGCTGACCGCAAAAGTTATCGGCCTGCTGCTGTATATCGGGCTGGGTTTCATCGCCCTGAAATATGGCAAAAGCAAGGTCGTTCGTTTCTCCGCATGGCTGGCGGCGCAACTGGTGTTCGCCTACATCGTGCTGGTCGCCATGAGCCATAATCCATTACCGTTTATTACCACCCCATTCATTCGTTGAGGACTACATGATGCCATTCGCGCAACAAGAAGCCGCTCCAAGTTTCGATCATCCGCTGGAAATGCTGCATGCCTGCCACGGTAAAATCATGATGCAATGCAGCACACTGCGCAATTTGGCGATGCACCTGTCCAGCAAAGGCTGCGACCAGCAAGCCCAACAGGCCGCGCAGGCCATTCTGCGCTATTTCGACACTGCCGGACAATTTCATCATCAGGATGAAGAGGATGATCTGTTTCCGGTTCTGCTTGCCTTGTCCGGCTCGGAAAAAGCACCAATCAAAATATTGGTTGACCGCCTGTTAGCCGAGCATGTCGTCATGTTCGCCGCCTGGGCTGAAGTGCGCGCAATATTGGTGCAAATCGCCGCCGGCGTAAACACGCCATTACCCGAGGCACTAACCGAGAAGTTGATCGGCAGCTACTTCGCGCACATCGAGGGAGAAGAAAAAGAGCTGCTACCGCTTGCCGCACACCTGCTCAACCCGGAACAGATCATGCAACTCGGCAAAAGCATGGCAGAACGGCGTGGCGCAAAGTTCCCCCCGGTATCCGTCTAATTCCATTTCAAAACGACCCCGTTCGGCGGATAGCTTTGCATAGCCATCTGACTAGGCCGTCAAAAAACGACGACCAAGTCATTGGTTAACGCTGCGCTCACCCGCCCGGCAGATTTTTATTGCACAAACGAGCCCATCACCGCAGCAGGCGGTGGTTGTTTTTTAGGCTTCTTCGCTTCTTTGTTTTTCCGTTGCTGTCCTTTGGCCATGATCATTCTCCTTGTGTTGTTACATGTAGTATTGTTGCGTGTACATAATAATACGAACGGATGATTTAGGTGTGATCTTCCCCGGGTCAATGCTCTTTGCCATCAATACGCGGCTGCATAAGGAAAGGGATATACCGCCAGGCAAGTATCGAAAAACAGGCAAACCAGCACGATGCCGCAAGGTAAATCCAGTGCGTGTAGCCGGCGGGGTAAATTTGTGGTGCGATGACGCGCAACACAAATGCCAGCAGCATAAATTTAAGCGCCAGCTTGTCGGTTGCATCAAAAACCGCTTTTCTGCCGGTATGCCCCTTGGATATTCGAATCAGCATGGCGGGAATAATCAGCCCCATCGCGCCAAAAGTGAATACATGGATAGACATGGACGCAACCCATTCCGTGTGAATAACATGCCTGATAAATTCGATCAGCAGCTGGGCGATGATCGCCAGATAACCCAAATACATGATCCCAATATCAAGCCGCTGCATGGCCAGCTGGGGCTTCCAGAAAATAAACCGTCCGGTCAACATGAGTGCGAGCAACAAGGCAATCCAGCCTGATATTTGAGGCGGCATCAGGCTTTCGAATACCAGTAACAGCCCGCAAAACTTTATCGACTTGTTCAGTGCCGGGTTGTTCAGGATGGTGACCTGAAAAGCACCTTTCATGAACTGCGCCAGTGTCCGCTCAAGCATGACCAGGAAAGCCATCCGAAACAACCCAATCGCCATGCTCGATCCGACATTGAAATAATCGTGGCTCAATGTCAGGTTTTTGCTGATCAGGAAGGCGGGCAGGATCAGGAGAAAAAAATAGTTGTCACGATAAGAATCACTCTTGCGGTTTTGAATCAGCGTCCACAACAGCATCGCAACAATACTGCCCAGAAACAGGTTATTTGAAACCAGAAACAGCGATGGCGGCCACCCTGCTCCAAACCACATGCCAACCCGCTCGAACAGCCATGTGGCAACAAGAAATATCAGCGCATGGCCATGATACCCGCGTATCCCAACCCAGTTTTTGGTCGAAGTCAGCAGGAAGCCGCCCAGAACAGCCCAGCCAAAACCGAAAAACATCTCATGGGCATGCCACTGAATTATGGAAAACGAGGTCGCCGGTGCCGCAATAGCGCCCGAAAAAATCAACGCCCACAGCACCGGCAAGCTCAATCCCGATAAACACGCCAAAGAAAAAAACGGGCGAAAGCCCACCAGCCAGAGCGGATGTTGCGACAGTTTCATTTGTGAGATACCTCGGTTTTGTGTCTATTGATTAGTGCGGATTGTTTTCCAACAGCAGCCGTAGGATGTGGTGAGCTTGCGAATCGCATCAACCGCGACCGCGAGCGATGCGGTTCGTACCTCACTGTGCCCTACCTCGCGACACCAGCCTCGCGCGCCGCCTTCAACTCCTCGGCAAGCTGAAACACCGACATCGCATAGAAATCGCTGTTGTTATAGCGCGTGATGACCCAGAAATTATTGAACGCCAGCCAGAATTCCTTGCCGTCTTCCACGGTAAAATCGATCAGACGCACCGGCTTGTCATAGGCGAGATTTACGTTTGGCGTGATCCCGTCTTCCGCCCAGGCTGCCAGCGTACGTGTAGTTTTGATTTCGCCGGGGCATACTTCCCCGCTGATCCGCGCACGCACGGCAACCGGTTCACCGTTAACCCAACCGTAGCCCTGCAGGTAGTTGGCGACACTACCGATGGCATCTCCGTTTTCATGCAACAAGTCAATTTTGTGGTTGCCGTTGAAGTCCACCGCATAGTTGCGGTAGCTGCTCGGCATAAATTGCGGGATGCCCATCGCGCCCGCATAGGAGCCGCGTATAGCCAACAGATCAAGCTGCTGTTCGCGCGCCAGCAGCAGGTAATTTTCCAGCTCGTCGCGAAAAAAAACTTCGCGGCGCGGGTAATCGAACGCCAGCGTGGTCAGCGCATCCAGCACGCGGAAATTACCGGCATTCCGCCCATAGATTGTTTCCACACCGATCACCGCGACAATAATTTCCTGTGGTACGCCGTATTGTTTTCCGGCGCGACGCAAAGTTTGCCGGTATTTGTTCCAGAATTCCAGGCCGAGCCGGATGCGTTGCGGGTTCACAAAAGCCGCGCGATATTCCGGCCACGGCTTGATTGTTGCCGGGCGCGAAATCGCTTCGATCACTGCCGGGCGATGCTGTGCATGAACAAACACGCTTTCCAGCTCCCCGCGTTTGAAGCGATGCTCGGCAACCATTTTGTCAATGAATTCGGGGATGCCCGGCAATGTGGCAGGATAGGCAGCCTGTGGCACAAGGAATGATGCCAGCAAAGTAATCGCGGTACAGAGAACTCTCATGTTGCAATTCTAACCGATGGCTGCTCGACAGGCTGCCGCAACTACTGGTAAATTCCGGTCTTATTCAATCGCAAAAGGCCTGTCATCATGAACTCCCCCACCCAACATCATCCCCTCATCATTCTTGGCTCCGGTCCCGCCGGATATACTGCTGCCGTCTATGCCGCGCGCGCCAACCTCAACCCGGTGCTGATCACCGGCCTGGCACAGGGCGGCCAATTAATGACGACTACCGAGGTGGATAACTGGCCTGCCGACCCGATGGGCGTGCAAGGGCCGGAGCTGATGGAGCGTTTTCAGAAACATGCCGAGCGTTTCAACACGAAAATTATTTTCGATCACATCCACACTGCAAAGCTGCAACAAAAACCGTTCCTGCTGACCGGCGATGCGGGCGGCTATAGCTGCGATGCGCTGATTATCTGCACCGGCGCATCGGCGCAATATCTCGGCCTGCCTTCCGAGGAAGCCTTCATGGGGCGGGGCGTGTCCGGTTGCGCGACCTGCGACGGGTTCTTCTACCGCGGCCAGGATGTGGCGGTGATCGGTGGCGGCAATACCGCCGTGGAGGAAGCCATGTACCTGGCCAACATCGCCAACCGCGTCACGCTGGTACATCGCCGCGACACGTTCCGCGCCGAACGCATCATGATCGGCCATCTGATGGAAAAAGTAGCCGAAGGGAAAATTGTGTTGCAACTGAATAGCACGCTGGATGAGGTGCTCGGCGATGCCGGTGGCGTAACGGGTATGCGCGTGAAAAACGTGCAATCCGGCGAAAAACAGGACATCGCGCTGAAGGGCGTATTCATCGCCATCGGCCACAAACCCAACACCGACCTCTTCGCCGGGCAACTGGAAATGGACAACGGTTACATCCGCACGCGCGGCGGTAATCAGGGCAATGCCATGGCGACCAGTATTTCCGGCGTGTTTGCGGCAGGCGATGTGCAGGATCAGATCTATCGCCAAGCCTGTACCAGCGCGGCGACCGGCTGCATGGCGGCGCTGGATGCGGACAAATACCTCGCATCGATGAGCAAGGCCTGAATACCGTTTTTGGGCGCATGATGCCGTGAAATTGCCTTTGGCCGATCAACCCGGCGATGAAGATGCCGCACTGTTCCGTGCGGCGGTCGGCGATGTCAATCAAATGCCGGAACAGAACCGCATCACATCCCGGCCAAGCCCGCGCGCGCCCCTGCTCCATCCACCCGCCACACCACCCGTCATTCCCGACACGCTGTCCGATTCCGGTGCCGAAAATGCAGCCGATGAATTTCTGGCGAATGGCCTGTCGCGCATGGCTTTGCGCAAGTTGCGGCGCGGCGACATTCAGGATCGGCTCGATCTGCACGGCAATAACAGCGAGGCGGCGCGCAAATTATTGCAGGCGTTTTTACATGAGGCGGCGCAACGCGAATTGCGGCGTGTGCTGGTGATACATGGCAAGGGGATGAACAGCAAAGGCGGCGAGGCCGTGTTGCGCAAGCTGACACGCCACTGGCTTGCCCAACATCCAAACGTGCTGGCCTATTGTGATGCGTCGCCCAATGATGGCGGAAGCGGCGCAGTATTGGTGTTACTCAAGCTCCCAGCCCATGAAACGTAGGGCGCGATAACGCTCTCCTGAGCTTGCCGAAGGGCAACGGGCATTGCGCCGTATGAACCCGCCAAAATACCAGCTCAACGCTGAACAAATCCACCGGTTAGCCTTGCCAAATTTGGCGCGCGCGGTTGCCCATCATGTCCAGACAAGGTAGAATTCCCGCCCTTTCGCTTTTGTGTTTACGTGGCGGCATGTGCCGCCTTATTTTTGGCTTTATGAATTAATTGAGGAACGCCGTGAGCAAC
>CAZMWC010000075.1:0-1621 GCA_964569805.1 uncultured Gallionella sp. | reverse complement strand
GGTTTGCCAGAACAACAGGGTTTGTATGATCCGCGCCAGGAGCGCGATGCCTGCGGGGTTGGATTTGTCGCCCACATAAAGGGAAAACAAAGCCATGACATGGTGCGTCAGGGCTTGCAGATTTTGAAAAACCTGACCCATCGCGGCGCGGTGGGCGCCGATCCGCTGGCCGGCGACGGTGCGGGTATCCTGTTGCAGATCCCCGATGCCTTTCTGCGCACGCAATGTGCTGCACGCAGCGTGGCATTGCCCGCAATCGGCGACTACGGTGTGGGTATGTTGTTCTTGCCGCGCGACGCGAGAGTACGTGCCGCTTGCGAACAAGTCGTCGCCAACAAGATCATTGCGGAAGGCCAGCAATTGCTGGGCTGGCGCGATGTGCCGGTGGATAACACGGGGCTGGGTGAAAGCGTCAAAAAGGTCGAGCCGCTGGTGCGTCAGGTATTTATCGGGCGCGGCGCGAACTGCGCCGATGCCGATGCCTTTGAACGCAAGCTGTTCGTGATCCGCAAAACCGCAGAACATGCGGTACGCGGTTTATCCAACGCGCAAGGCAAGGGCTTCTATATCCCATCGCTGTCTTCGCGCACCATCGTCTACAAGGGTATGCTGCTGGCCGACCAGGTCGGCAAATATTACCTCGACCTGCAAGACCCCGCCGTAGTCAGCGCGCTGGCGCTGGTACACCAACGCTTCTCCACCAACACTTTCCCGACCTGGAATCTGGCGCACCCGTTCCGCATGATCGCGCACAACGGCGAGATCAACACTTTGCGCGGCAATGTGAACTGGATGGCCGCGCGCCATGCCGCGATGTCGTCGAAGCTGCTGGGCGAAGACCTGGAAAAACTCTGGCCGCTGATCGTCGAAGGCCAATCCGATTCCGCCTGTTTCGACAACGCGCTGGAATTGCTGGTGGCGGGCGGTTATTCGCTGCCGCACGCGATGATGCTGTTGATCCCCGAAGCCTGGGCGGGAAATCCACTGATGGACGAGGAACGCCGCGCCTTCTACGAGTACCACGCCGCGCTGATGGAACCGTGGGACGGCCCCGCCGCCGTGGCCTTCACCGACGGCCGCATGATAGGCGCGACACTGGACCGCAACGGCCTGCGCCCGGCGCGCTATCTGATCACCGATGATGATCTGGTGCTGATGGCTTCGGAAATGGGCGTACTGGACATTCCGCAACACAAGATCGTCAAAAAATGGCGCTTGCAGCCGGGCAAAATGTTCCTCATCGACATGGAAGCCGGGCGCATTGTGGATGATGCCGAACTGAAGAACCGGCTCGCCACGGCAAAACCTTACCGTCAGTGGATCGAGCAATCGCGCTATTTCCTCGGCGACCTGCCCGAGGGCGGCGAAAAGCTGCAACTTACCGCTCCGCTACTGGATACCCAGCAAGCGTTCGGCTACTCGCAGGAAGATCTCAAGTTCATTCTGGCACCGATGATCAACACCGGCGAGGAAGCTATCGGCTCAATGGGCGTGGATAGCGCTCTGCCGGTATTGTCGAACAAGAACCGCTCGTTCTATGACTATTTCCAGCAGTTATTCGCGCAAGTGACCAATCCGCCGATCGATCCGATCCGCGAAGAAATCGTCATGTCGCTGACCT
>CAZMWC010000074.1:0-8750 GCA_964569805.1 uncultured Gallionella sp. | reverse complement strand
AATCTAACCGGCAACGGGAAGCATCTTGAAACCAATATTACAATACCTCAAAACGCATGGAGAGCGACTCGATACCGAGATTGCCGAGGCCCTGGGCCTCACGCTCGCCAACACCCGCGCACAACTTGCCGACCTCGCCGCCAAGCGCGAGATCATGGTCTGCCATTCCATCCGCTACGCAAGCGGCCAAAAGATCGAGGGGCTGAAATGCCGCTTATCCGGTTTCATTCCGCCTGCAGCACCGGGGCGAAAATCAAAATCTCAACTAAAGCTGTCGTAGCGGCTCATCTCCATATGCCGCATACCGCAAGCACTCGACTGTGTTCTCAACCCATGTTACCGATGTGATAGGTTGTGCCGTCTGATAACAGTCAGATGCCCACTTGCCTCTTTCAGGTGTAAAATGTCGGCCCAGCTTGCCGTTTTGATCCTGAATCCGAAATCATCCGATGGTTCTCTCCAACCGCATAAATACTTATGGGCAGCATCTGCTGCACCGCTACGGCGAACGCGTCCACAAGATTGCGCTGGATGCCGGGATGACCTGCCCGAACCGTGATGGCAGCAAGGGAGTGGGCGGTTGCACATTCTGCAATAACGAATCATTCAGCCCGAACGGGCGCACGCCGCCCACTTTGCAGGAACAGCTGGCATCGGGTCGGCGTGCCATTCTCAAGCGTACTCGCGCGACAAAATATATCGCTTATTTTCAGGCATATACCAACACTTACGCCAAAATCGGGCAATTGCGTGCGTTGTATCAGGAAGCGCTGGCAGACCCGGACATCATCGGGCTTTCGGTCGGTACACGCCCTGACTGTGTGCCAACTGAGGTGCTTGATTTACTGGAAGAATTCCGTGCAAGCGGGCTGGAAATAGTGCTGGAGCTCGGCTTGCAGTCGGCTTTCGATGAAACCCTGCGGCGCATCAATCGCGGCCATGGGCTGGCGGAATATATCGCCACGGCTACTGCGGCACGGCAGCGCGGGATTCCGGTGTGCACCCATTTGATCGTCGGTCTTCCCAGAGAGAATGAAGCGCACTACCACGCCAGCCTCGATACCGTGCTCGACATCGGCGTGGACGGGCTCAAGCTGCACCCGCTGCACGTTGTGAAACACACGCTGCTCGCACAGGAATGGCGGCAAGGGCAATACATTCCGCTGGAACGCGATGATTACATCCGCATCGCCGCAGACCTGATTGAACGCACGCCGGAGCACATTGTCTACCATCGCGTCACCGGCACTTCGCCCAAAGACATTTTGCTGGCTCCGGAATGGAGCTCGCAAAAGTGGAACATCCTGAATGGTATCGAACGGGAACTGCGCCGGCGCAACAGCAGGCAGGGAACAGCGTGCGCCAGCGCCCAATTTAGCCCGGATACCCGTAGGAGCCCGATTTATCGGGCGATTCAATCCGACAATCGCCCGATAAATCGGGCTCCTACAGCCGGGCTTGGTTCTGACGGACAATCCGGGTTTAACTTAGAGGAACTCCGCCATGTCGCTTGAACTTGTTTGCCCGGCGGGCAATCTGCCCGCCCTGAAAATCGCTGTGGATAACGGTGCCGATTGTGTTTACATGGGTTTTAAAGATAACACCAACGCACGCGCTTTCGCCGGTCTTAACTTTGACCAGAACAGCGCCCTCGAAGGGGTACGTTATGCACACTCCAAGGGTGCCAAGGTGTTGCTTGCGCTCAACACCTTCCCGCAGGCGGATAAGTGGGAACGCTGGCAGGGCGCGGTGGATAATGCCGTGGAGCTGGGCATTGATGCCATCATCCTGGCCGACCCGGGCCTGATGCGCTATGCCGCGAGAACCTATCCGAAACTGCGCCTGCACCTGTCGGTGCAGGGGTCGGCAACCAACTACGAAGCGATCAATTTTTATCATGAACATTTTGGCATTCAGCGCGCGGTCATCCCGCGCGTCCTGTCACTCGCACAGGTTGAGCATGTGGTGCAAAACACCCCGGTAGAAATTGAACTGTTTGGCTTTGGCGGCCTGTGCGTCATGGTCGAGGGGCGTTGCGCGCTGTCTTCCTACGCTACCGGCGAATCGCCCAACACCTGCGGCGTATGCTCGCCTGCCAAGGCGGTGCGCTGGCAGAAAACGCCTCAAGGTTTGGAATCGCGCTTGAACGGTGTGTTGCTCGACCGCTACGGCGACGGCGAAAACGCCGGCTACCCAACCCTGTGCAAGGGGCGCTTCGAGGTGAACGATGAGACCTACTACGCTATCGAGGAGCCCACCAGCCTCAACACGCTGGAGATGCTGCCGGAGATGATCGAGATGGGCATCGCCGCCATCAAAATCGAAGGGCGCCAGCGCAGCCCTGCCTACGTTGAACAAGTCACCAAAGTATGGCGTGCCGCAATCGATTCAGCCGAACGTGCGCCACAGAGTTATACGGTCAACCCGGCATGGATGGCGCAATTGAACAAGCTTGCCGAAGGGCAGCAGCATACCCTGGGGGCCTACCATCGGCCGTGGAAATAACCTACTTTTGAAGAGAATCCGGATGAAACTGTCTTTAGGCCCCATCCTCTACTACTGGGAGCATGATGCCGTATTCAATTTTTATGATGAAGTTGCCGCTGCGCCGGTAGATATTGTTTACTTGGGCGAAACCGTTTGTTCGCGCCGCCATCTTATCCGCACCGATGAATGGATCGAGATAGCAGGGAAACTTGCTGCCGCAGGCAAGGAAGCCGTGCTCTCCAGCCTGTCCCTGATCGAATCCGAATCCGATCTGAAAAGGCTGCGCCGCATCGCCGAAAACGGCAACTTTTCGGTGGAAGCCAACGATATGGGTGCGGTGCACCTGCTCTCTGCCGCAAAAATCCCGTTCGTTGCCGGCCCGCACATCAACACTTACAACCCGCAAACTCTGGCATTGCTGGATGAACTCGGCGCGAAACGCTGGGTGATGCCGGTAGAAATGTCGCGCGAGGCGCTGTCGCACATGCAGGCAACCCGCCCAGCCGGCATGGAAACTGAAGTGTTCGCCTATGGTCGTCTGCCGCTGGCATTTTCGGCACGTTGTTTTACCGCGCGCCACTACAACCTGCCCAAGGATGATTGCCAATTCCGCTGCATTGATTACGCCGACGGCCTTACGCTGAAGACCCGCGAAGGCAAGCCTTTCCTCGCGTTGAACGGCATTCAGACGCAATCTGCCAGCGTCTATAACCTGATCGGCGAATTCGACTCGATGCGCGAAACCGGTGTGGACGTGGTGCGCATCAGCCCGCAGGGATCCCACAATGCCAGCATCATCAAATTATTCCGTGAAACCATGGAAGGCCGCTTGCCGGCTCAAGAGGCGACGCAGCAAATAACCGGCCTGATGCCGGATCAGGCATGTGACGGTTATTGGCACGGACGACCCGGTATCGAACAAAGTTATTTGCGCCAGGATAAAGCCGAGGATGCAGCTTGATGCTGGAACACACTGTTGATGACGAATAGCCCCTGTTAATTTAGCGGTAGGATGCGGCAACGAAGGAACCGCATCGCTCGCGTGTTGAATGATACGGCGTTTGTACCTCACCATATCCTGCGACTCTGTTCAAAATAGCAATAACTGCGTAGTGTGCATCGTATTACTCGGCAAGGAGGCAAAATGAAACACTTTGTTTTGTTGGTTTGCTTGGCAAATATATCGTTGGGTCTGCAAGCAGGTGAGTTGTACCGCTGGGTCGATTCTTCCGGCAATGTGCATTACAGCGATGCGGTTCCGCCTGATGCGACACAAGTCGAAACCAAAAAGTTACCCGATGCGGCCGCGCCGAATGAGGATTTGCCCTACGAAACGCGCCTCGCCCGGCAGAACTTCCCGGTCACTTTATACGTTGCGGACAACTGCGGCGAGCAGTGCGATCAGGCGCGCAGCCTGTTGGGCAAACGCGGCATTCCATTTAGCGAGAAATCCCTGCGCACCAAAGCAGAACTTGATGAATTCGAAAAACTTACCGGATTCGACAGCGTACCCACATTGTCGGTGGGAAGAAACATTTTGAAAGGCTTTCAGGCTGATCAGTGGCACGATGAGCTCAACATCGCAGGCTATCCAAAAACCGCACCCTATCGCGCGCCAGCCACCCCTGCTGCTGCCGACCAGGGCATTCCTGCCAGCTCCGCTGCGCAATAAAACCTGAAACACAATGAAAATAGCCACCTGGAACGTCAATTCGCTGAAAGTGCGCCTGCCTCATGTGCTGGACTGGCTTGCCACAAATCCGGTGGACGTGCTGTGCCTGCAGGAAACCAAGCAACAGGACGGTGATTTCCCGCAAGCGGCGCTGCAAGCGGCCGGTTATCGCAGCGTATTCAGCGGGCAGAAAACTTACAACGGCGTGGCAATCTTGAGCCGTCAACCTGCCAGCGATGTCCGGTTTGGCATCCCGAATTTTGCCGATGAACAAAAGCGTGTCATCACCGCCAGCATCGAAGGAATTCGTATCGTGTGCGTGTATGTGCCGAACGGGCAGAGCGTGGATTCCGACAAGTATCACTACAAACTCGCATGGCTGACCGCGTTGCATGATTGCCTGAAAAACGAACTGGTACATTACCCAAAATTAGTGCTGCTGGGCGACTACAACATCGCGCCGGAAGATCGCGATGTCTATGATCCTGTCGCGTGGCAAGGCAGTGTGCTGGTCAGTGAAGCGGAGCGGCAACAATTCCAAAACCTGTTGCAACTTGGCCTGCATGACAGTTTCCGGCTGTTCGGGCAAGCCGATAAATCCTATTCGTGGTGGGACTATCGCATGATGGCATTCCGCCGCAATCTGGGGTTGCGTATCGACCACATCCTGATCAGCGAGCCGCTCGTGGCATCGTGCAAAAGCTGCGTGATAGACCGCGCGCCGCGCAAACTGGAACGTCCTTCGGACCACGCGCCGGTGATCGTGGAGTTATAGATCTACGGGATTTCCGAGCTGTTCATGCGTTTGAGAATGATGTCGGTCTTGCGCAGCAGGCCACGCGCTTCGCGGTGAGTGTCGTAGTAGCGCGGATTGGGTACCATCGCCGCGAGTTTTGCCGCCTGCTCCGCGTTGAGTTGCGCCGCGCTGACGCGGTAGTAATGCCGCGCGGCGGCTTCCGCGCCAAACACGCCATTACCCCATTCGATCACGTTAAGATAAATCTCGAAAATACGCCGCTTTTCCATTACCGTTTCCAGCATCACGGTGATGGCCGCCTCTTCAGCTTTGCGCCACGGTGTGCGTTTGGTGGAAAGAAATAAATTCTTGGCGAGCTGCTGGCTGATAGTTGAGCCGCCCGCAACAATCTTGCCCTTCTTCATGTTTTTTTCGTAGGCCTTCTGGATGCCCTCCCAGTCGAAACCTTCGTGATCGATGAACTTCGCATCCTCGGACGCGATCAGCGCGCGTTTGAGGTGGTTGGAAATTTTGGCGTAATCGACCCACTGATGTTTGAGTTCGGCATCGGGGTTTTTGTCCTGCATGACCTCCAGGCGCGTTTCCATGAAGGCGCTGGTAGCGGGGTTGAATTTCACCCACCAGCAGACGTGCGCAAAAATCCACATCTGATAGAGCAACAACAGGCCGAAGAAAATCGCCATGCCGCGCCATAGCCAGCGCCACAGTTTTTTCATCGGTTACGCAATGCCGCAATGACCGGCGCAGTCTCCGGGCGCACACCGCGCCACAGGAAAAATGATTCGGCGGCCTGCTCGACCAACATACCGAGACCATCCGCAACGATGGCCGCGCCGTGTTCGCGGGCAAATACCATGAACGGCGTTTCGCGCCCGTACATCATGTCGTAGGCGAGCGCGTTGGCGGAAAAAATATCATCGGGCAGCGGCGGCATTTCATCCGACAGGCTGCTGGAGGTGGCATTGATGACTACATCAAATTGTTCATCGCATAGGTTTGAGTAATTTCTTGCGGCTATTTCCACACCAAACAGTTCTCCATAGTGCTTGTGCCCATACATAAGCACCTCTTCTTCCATCTCCTTCGCTTTTTCAAAAGTACGGTTTGCAATGACCAGGCGCTGAACTTTGGCGAGCACCAACGGCATCTGAACACCGCGCGCCGCGCCGCCTGCTCCCATAAGCAGTACCCGTTTACCTTGCAAAGAAACGCCGAGGTTTTGTTCAATATCGCGCACTAAACCTGCCCCATCAGTGTTGTCGGCCTTTATGGTTTTGCCATCAAACGTAAGCGTGTTTGCGGCATTTGCATCTTGGGCTCGTGGCGCAAGATTGGAGCTAAGGTTGGAAGCCCAAAGCTTGAACGGTACCGTCACGTTGCAGCCCTTGTAACCTTCCTCGCGCAACCGTTGAACGGTTACGCCGAAGCCATCCAGCGGCGCGAGAATACGATCTTTATAGACCATATCCCCTGCGGGTTTTCCTTTGAATTGTTCAGCAAACATCGTATGAATTTCAGGCGATTTGCTGTGGGCGATGGGGTTGCCAATAACGGCGTAACGATCAGTCATTTATGAAATATCCGGGGTGTCCGCTTCAACATTCCAATTTTATTTCGAAGGTCAAACAAGGCGGCGACGAGCGAACGACGAAGGCAGTGCAAGTAGCACGACTAGGAGCGAGTGAGGAAGCCAACGCGGTTTCACCGATGAAATGGAATTGGAATCACAGATAAAGCTGCCGTTCGCGTTCCGCCTCTGAAGGCTCGAAACCGCGCGTTTCATAGTGCTTGAAGATCGCGCTGACCACGGCTGCCGGTTCGTCGATGACCTGCACCAGATCGAGGTCCTCCGGGCTGATGACTTTTTCTGCCAGCAGTGCGGTGTTGAGCCAGCCGATCAGCCCGCTCCAAAATTGGCTGCCCACCAGGATGATCGGCATCTTGCGCGTCTTGCCGGTCTGCACCAGTGTCAACGCTTCCATCAACTCGTCCAGCGTGCCGAAGCCGCCGGGCATCACCACATAGGCGCTGGCGAACTTTACGAACATCACCTTGCGCGCAAAAAAATGCTGAAAAGTCTGGCTGATGTTCTGGTAGGCGTTGCCGACCTGTTCGTGCGGCAACTGGATGTTCAGGCCGACGCTGGGTGATTTCCCGTAGTAAGCACCTTTGTTGGCCGCTTCCATGATGCCGGGGCCACCGCCGGAAATGACCGAAAACCCGGCATCGGAAAGCAGCCGGGCGATCTCTTCGGTCAGCTTGTAATACGGCTGGCCGGGCCGGGTGCGCGCACTGCCGAAAATACTGACCGCAGGATGAATGTGATTGAGCCGGTCGGTGGCGGAAACAAACTCTGACATAATGCCGAACACGCGCCATGCCTCTTTTGAGTTCCACGATTCCGGCACCGCAGAGGCGGGTAATTTGGACGGTGTATTCATGCAATTTCCTTAGTTGAGAATGAAGACAAACGAAGTTAATCTCGCTATGTATAAAACACTGCTACTGGTGGATGGCTCCTCTTTCCTGTACCGCGCGTTTCACGCGATGCCGGATTTGCGCAACCGCGATGGCCTCCCGACCGGCGCGATCTACGGCGTGCTCAACATGCTGCGCAAGTTGCGCCACGATTACCCGGCGGATTATAGCCTGTGCGTATTTGATGCAAAAGGCAAAACCTTCCGCGACGACTGGTATCCAGAATACAAGGCGCATCGTCCATCCATGCCGGACGATCTGGCGCAACAGACAGAACCGTTGCGCCAGGCCATCGCCGCCTCGGGCTGGAACCTCCTGGCACTGGAAGGTGTTGAGGCCGACGACGTGATCGGCACCCTGGCGCGGCAGGCCGGCCTGGACGGCGTGCGCTGTATCGTTGCGACGGGGGATAAAGATCTCGCGCAACTGGTAAACGCGCATGTCACGCTGGTCAACACCATGAACAACGAAGTGCTGGATGTGCCGGGTGTGAATGCCAAATTCGGCGTGCCGCCGGAGCGCATCGTGGATTACCTGACGCTGACCGGCGACGCGGTGGACAACGTGCCGGGGGTGGAAAAAGTCGGCCCGAAGACTGCGGTGAAGTGGCTGACGCAATACGGCACGCTGGATAGCCTGGTACAACACGCCGATGAAATCGGCGGCGTGGTCGGCGAGAACCTGCGCAAGGCGCTGGACTGGCTGCCGCAGGCGCGCCGCCTGCTCACGGTAAAGTGCGACGTGGCATTGCCGCAGGCCTACAGCGAGCTGGCACCGCCCCCGCCGGATATGGAACGGCTGCGCAGCCTGTACGAACACTTCGATTTCAAGATGTGGCTGCGCGAACTACCCCAAGATGCCACCCTCTCCCCAGCCCTGATGGGACCACTAGCCATTCGACTAGGCAGCGAAGCTGCCAAGTCGCTGGTTATCTCCCATCAAGGGAGAGGGGGTAGTGTGGTGCGTACATTTGACTCCCCTCTCCCCTCCGTGGGAGAGGGACAGGGGAGAGGGGGGGGTGAAGCAATGCCATCCTCCGGTCATTACGAGACCATTCTCACCGATGCGCAACTCGACGCATGGCTGGAAAAACTGCTCGCCGCCGAACTGGTCTGCGTGGACACCGAGACCACCGGCCTCGACGTGATGAACGCGCAATTGGTCGGCATCTCGTTTGCGATCACGCCGCACCATGCCGCTTATCTGCCGCTGGCGCACCGCTACCCCGGCGCGCCGGATCAGCTCAAACGCGACCACGCGCTGCACAAACTCAGGCATTGGCTGGAAAGCGCGCGGCACAAGAAGCTCGGGCAGAACCTCAAGTACGACCTGCACATCTTCGCCAACCACGGCATC
>CAZMWC010000073.1:0-8784 GCA_964569805.1 uncultured Gallionella sp. | reverse complement strand
CCGCCGATGTCGATGTTCTCGATGGCATCTTCCAGCGTGCAGCCGGGCTTGGCGATAGTGGCCGCAAACGGATACAGATTCACGACGACAAGATCAATGGTTGGGATGCTGTGTTTTTCCAAAGTGGCGACATGCTCCGGCAAGTCGCGCCGCGCCAAAATACCCGCGTGGACCTTGGGTTGCAGCGTCTTCACGCGCCCGTCCAGCATCTCTGGAAAACCAGTGTAGTCGGCCACTTCGGTGCAGGGTACGCCGTTGTCGGCGAGCAGCTTGGCGGTGCCACCGGTCGACAAAATCTTTACACCGAGTTGACGCAGCCCTTGGGCGAATTCGAGAACGCCGGATTTGTCCGACACGCTGATGAGTGCTTGTGTGATGGTTGCCATGATGGTTCCAGTTAATAATAATTCGTAGTTGCTAGAACGCGCCAGCTGCCCTCTCCCCAACCCTCTCCCGATGCCCTCTCCTCAATCCTCTCCCGCAAGCGGGGAGAGCGAAGCGAGGGGGGCGGAGCCAGGCGAACGTAAAAGGCAATTTTCAATCCCCGTGAGAGGGAGCGAACGAATCGCTGCGCGAGCTTTGTTTAATCGATACCGTGTTGCTGCATTTTTTTACGCAAGGTGTTGCGGTTGATACCGAGCATTTCCGCCGCGCGCGTTTGATTGCCGCCGACATGTTCCAGCACCATTTCGAGCAGCGGTTTCTCGACGCAGTCCATCACCATGTCGTACATGCCGCAGCACGGATCCTCGCCGTCGAGGTCCTTGAAGTATTCCTTGAGAGTCTTGCGCACATAACGCGCCATATCGTTCTCGTTCACCCCGCACTCGCTCATGCCGCCAACTCCTCGATGTAATGCAGGCGCGAATCGCGCCATGCCTGTTGTGCAAAGAAATCATCCATAGCCGCCATCTGTGCGGCGGGGTCTTCCAGTTGGTTCATGTGATGGCGGAACTGCGCCGAGCCGGCCAGCCCCTTGGTGTACCAGGAGATGTGCTTGCGCGCCACGCGCAGCCCGGTGTGTTCGCCGTAGAAATCGTACAGCTCGTGTACATGCGCGGTCAGGATAGCGTGTATCTCGCCGATTTCCGGCGCGGGCAGATGGATGCCAGTCTTCAGGAAGTATTCGATCTCGCGGAACAGCCAGGGACGACCCTGTGCCGCGCGCCCGATCATCACCGCATCCGCGCCGGTGTGTTGCAATACAAAACGCGCTTTTTCAGGCGTGGTGATATCGCCGTTGGCGATGATGGGAATTTTTACCTCGGCCTTCACCGCCGCGATAGTGTCGTACTCGGCTTCGCCGGTGTAGGCGCAGGCGCGCGTGCGGCCGTGGATGGCGAGCGCCTGGATGCCGCTGTCCTCGGCGATGCGGGCGATGTTGATCGCGTTGCGATTGGTCTTGTCCCAGCCGGTGCGTATCTTCAGCGTGACCGGCACATCTACCGCGCCGACCACCGCTTCCAGCAATTTCGCCACCAGCGGTTCGTTCTGCAGCAGCGCGGAACCGGCCATCACGTTGCAGATTTTTTTTGCCGGACAACCCATGTTGATGTCAATGATCTGCGCGCCGCGATCCACGTTATATTTTGCAGCTTGTGCCAGCATCTTCGCGTCCGCGCCGACGATCTGCACCGAAATCGGATCAACCTCACCCTCGTGATTGGCGCGTCGTTTGGTCTTTTCCGATCCATACAGCAGCGAGTTGGATGCCACCATCTCGGACACCGCCATGCCCGCACCCATGCGTTTGCATAGCATACGGAAAGGACGGTCGGTCACCCCGGCCATCGGGGCGACAATGAGATTATTTTTGAGTTTGTAGCGGCCGATTTGCATGATGATCATTCTTGGGGGGGCGCAATTATAGAGCAAGGAACAAGCAAGAAGGAAATGCTATGATTGCGCCGCGTACCTTGATGACCGCCAACCACTTGCAGAAAGCCCACCATGAAGAAATTTATCCCATTGATTTTGTGTGCCGTCTTTGCTTATGCACATGCTGGGGAAGCAGAAATTCGCCAGTCCCTGCAAAGCAAATTTCCAAATGTCGGCAAATTGGAACATGTTGTCAAAACACCCTATGCAGGACTTTATGAGGTCGTCATAGGCGACCAGCTTTTATACACCGACGCACAGGGGAAATACCTGTTTGATGGCAGCATCATTGACGTAACCAGCCGTGACGATCTGACCGACAAACGCCGCCGCCAGCTATTCGCCATCGAGTTTGACAAGCTGCCGCTCGAGCTTGCGATAAAGAAAGTAAAGGGTAACGGCAAGCGTAAACTGGCCCAGTTCACCGATCCGAATTGCGGCTATTGCAAGCGTCTGGAAAAAGAACTGAGCAAAGTCAACGATGTCACGATATACAGCTTCCTCTACCCGATTTTCCAGGGGTCGGATGAGATCGTGCGCAACGTGCGCTGCGCAAAAGACCCGGTCAAGGCATGGGATGATCTGATGCTGAACGGCGTTATGCCAACCTATGCCACCTGCGACACCACCACCGACAAGGTCATCGCGCTGGCCAAGAAGTTTCGTATACGCGGCACCCCGAATATAATTTTTGGCGACGGGACTCAAGTGCCGGGCTACCTGTCTGCGGAAGAACTTGAAAAACACCTGAACAAATCGGTTGGCAATTAGCAGGGTGTTGAAAAACGTAGCGACGTAGGATGTGGTGAGGCACGAACCGCATCATTCAACACGCGAACGATGCGGTTCCTTCGTCACCGCATCCTACCACCCTTCATAATGGTAGCAGCCGTTGTAGGAGCGAATTCATTCGCCCGTGGGCGGATAAATCCGCCCACACATAACCGCCACTTAAGGATCACGGATTCAACACAGGTTCCGCGCCTTTGGGAAACAACACCCACAGCTGCCCACTCTGTTTCATGCGCCCCGCTTGAGCCCCGGCCTGTTCACCGAAGCCCCAGAAATAATCCGCGCGTACCGCACCCTTGATCGCACCGCCGGTATCTTGCGCCAACATCAGGCGGTTCGGCGGTTCGGCAGTATTGGGAAAGGTCGTGGCGAGAAATGCCGGTGCGCCGAGCGGAATAGCGCGCGCATCCACCGCGATGCTGTAGCCTTCCGTCAACGGCACACCCAGCGCGCCAAGCGGCGCAGACAGCCCATCCGGTAGTTCACGGAAAAACACATAACTGGGATTTTGCGCCAGCAGTGCGTCGAGTTTTTTCGGGTATCGTTCCGCCCAGTTCTTGATGCCCTGCATCGAGGCTTCTTCGATTTTTAACTCGCCCATCTCGACCAGCTTTTTGCCGATGGAAATATAAGGGTGCCCGTTCTGCTCGGCATAACCGATTTTTACCAGCGCGCCATCCGGCAATTCGATGCGTCCGGAGCCCTGAATTTGCAGGAAGAACAGCTCTACCGCGTCATCCACCCAGAACAACTCGCGCCCCCGCAGCTGTGCTTTCCCCGCATCAATATCGGCGCGATTATAGTAGGGCACGATGCGCTTCCCTTGGAGCCGCCCGCGCAAGCGCAGATCTTTCAACTGCGGATATACCTCGCTCAGGTCTATGGTCAGCAAATCATCCGGCGGCGCATACAGCGGATAGCGGAAACGTTTGGTCTTGGCACGGCTGCCAGCCAGCTTCGGCTCGTAGTAACCCGTGATCAAGCCCTGCGCAGAGCCATCAGGATTGAACACCTGATAGGGCGTAAAACCTTCTTCAAAAAAGGCTCGCAGCGCCGCATTGTCCGGCTGCGTCAACTCGCCGGCGCGCGCGCATAACGCTTGCCAGCCTGGCTTGTTTTTCAGCACGCGGCAACTCTGCATAAAGGCGGCCCAACTGCCCTGCAAATCGGTAGTCTGCCAGTCCGGCAGCATCTCCCACTTGCTTACCGCAAACGCGGGAATGGGGGCGGGCGGCACGACAGGCGGTTTGGTCGGCGGCGCGGCACAAGCAGCCAAAAGAAACAGCGTCAGCAGCGCAACCCGTAGGGGCAATTCACGCATTACCCTTGCCGTATTGCCTATCAACCCATCAATGCAAAACACGCGGCACACTCAACACGAATTGTGGAACCTCGACATCGAACTGCGCGCCGTCATCGGCCTGCATCTGGTAGCTGCCGCGCATCGTGCCGACCTGCGTGGTCAACACCGTGCCGCTGGTATATTCAAAACTCTGGTTCGGTTTAAGTAACGGCTGTTCGCCCACCACGCCCTGCCCGCGCACCTCCTGCACATGGTTATAGGCATCGGTAATGACCCAGTGACGGCTGATGAGCTTGGCGGGAATGCTGCCGAGATTGGTGATATTGATGGTGTAGGAAAACACGAAGCGGTTGCCCGATTCATCGGACTGGTCCGGCAAGTAAGTTACCCGCGTTTGTATAATGAAGCCATGTTGATCGTGATTTTCCATGCGCGGCATTTGAACCGATTTCAGAGAGTGCTGCAAGTAGGGACAATTCACGAATTGCCCTTTTGCTTCATGCTGCTTTGTGAATTGGAAGGACAATTCGTAAATTGAAAGGGCAATTCGTGAATTGCCCCTACATCTTACCCGGATCGTAAAAGCGGATCACGTTGCGTCCGGCGGCTTTGGCCTGATACATGGCGACATCCGCCCACTTTAGAATGTCTTCACGGTCAAATTCATGATTGACGAACAAGGCCACCCCAATACTGGCGGTGCAGCGATGCTCGATCACGGCCTCACCTTCTTCCGCCTGCAACAATTCCAGCCGATAGGGTTCTGCCAGTGCAGTGCGTATTTTTTCCGCCACCCCGGATGCCTGCGTGGTAGAGACCGCTTTGTCGGCATCCAGCTCTTTCAGCAACACCACGAATTCATCACCTCCAAAGCGCGCAATGGTATCTTCTTCGCGCACACAATTTATCAGACGGCGCGCGGCTTCCATCAACAGCAGATCGCCAACATCGTGGCCATGTTCATCATTGAGCGGCTTAAAGTTATCCAGATCCAGGAACATCAGCGCGCCGTAATGGCCGCTGCGCTTGCTGGCCGCCATGGCCTGCCCCAAACGGTCAATCAGCAAGCGACGGTTGGGCAATTGCGTCAGAGGATCATAAAACGCCATATTTTTCAAATGCTCTTCGGTGGCCTTGCGCGCGGTGATGTCGCGCTTTGAGGCCACGAAATGGGTGATTCCGTTATCGCTGCCGCGTACCGGCGTGATAGTCATTTCCTCGTGGTACAACATGCCATCCTTGCGCCGGTTGACCAGTTCGCCGTGCCATGTATTGCCGGACGACAGGGTTTGCCACATTTCCGCGTAGAACTGCGCATCATGCTGGCCGGATTTGAGCAATTCGTTGCAAAAATGCCCGACCGCCTCCGCTACCCCATAGCCGGTCAGGTCGCTGAAAGCCCGGTTAACCCAGATGATACGTGCCTCGCGGTCGGTGATGAACATGGCATTGGCGATGCAATTGAGCGCGGCATCGTGCAGGCGCAATGCCTCGCTGGTGCGCGTGCGTTCGATGGCAAGGGAAGCCATTGCGGCATAATTCTCGATCAGTGCGATTTGATCGGGCTGCGGGGCGCACGGATGGTGGTGATAAATGGCAAAAGCGCCCAGTACGCGGCCATCGTGACCACTGATCGGCTGCGACCAACAGGATTGCAAATCTGCCCGGCGCGCCAGCTCGCGGAAATCTTTCCAGTACGGATGAGTCTGTATGTTTTCAACTACCACACGCTTACCGCAATAAGCCGCTGCGCCGCACGAACCGACACCTTCACCGATAGCCAAACCATCAACTGCCTGGTTGTAAAAATCCGGCAGGCTGGGTGCCGCGCCATGGCGCAGGTGCTTGCCATCCAGGTCAAGCAATAAAATCGAACACAACATTTCGGGGTGATACACCTCGGCCAGCTGCACCAGCATTTCGAGAGTGATGGGTAGCGGGGCATCGCAGTTGATCATTTCCAGCACGGCATTATGGTGCGCCAATTCCGTGCTGCGCTGTTTAAGCTGCATTTCGCTTTCACTCAGCCGTTGCTCATTCTCGGCACGCTGTCGCAACTGCGTTATAAACGTATAAGCCAGCATGGCGACCAGCAAGCACAATGCCCCACCCAACAAGCGAATCATGGCCAGTGTCGCTGTCATGCCGCCCCAGCCCGAACGCGGATAGGCGGCTATTTCCCAGCTTCCTCCCGGCACGACAACCGGCTGCAGAACGGACTGCGCGCCGAATACCTCCTGGCTGCCATAAAAAACCTTCCCGTCGCGACCTTTGCCATCACTGCCGCGAATCGCGACAACCATGGTTTCTTCAAGGCCGCGCAATCCCGCATCGCTCAACATCCGGTCTATCATCAACAGTGCCGTGACCGCGCCGATAAATTCTTTGTCGCGCAAAGTTTGCTGAAACATCGGAATACGCACAATAGCCCCCGTCCCACCCTGCACCAGCGGCACGGGGCCGGCCAGAATCGCCGTTCCCGATTCCATCATTTGCCGATAAGCCGACCACTGTTCGGGCACATTGCGAAAATCCACCCCGACGACATTTTCATTACCTTCCAGCGGATACACATAGCTGACCACCGTGCCACGTATCAGACCGATATTGCGAATGGCCGGATTGGGCTCCAGTAATTCTCGGGCGATCACCTTGAAATCCCCATACGACAAATCGGGATACAGTGTATATACCGCCTCCAAGCTGCGGGCAGCAGCGACAGCCACATTGATATCTGATTCCAGTCTGGCACGCACGGCGGAAAGACGCTCCATAACATGCACTTGCTGGCTTTGTGTAATCTGCGAGCGCTCGCCGGCATCAATCACCAGCATGACTGCAAACACTATCGATGCCGCAGCAAGCGCAGCCAGCCTGGGAGTCGTTCGATTCAACAGTGCGATCATTTTGAAGCCCAGCAAGAATCAATGACCGCAAGGCTACACCCATCCTGGTATTACGGGTATAGGCCAGAATATATAGGCCGAAAGGCCTATATAGTTAATCTTACGGTGTCACAAAGCGCTGAAGGGCGCATTGCGGCGTTAAAATCTGGCTCAAGATGCGGGGTCGCGTAGCGATAAACTCTATGTAAACTGCGCTTCCTCGCCCGATTTTGCCTTGCACTGCATCCCTTGATCGCTTCATGACACAGTAAGAATAATCGGCAGAGGTTTTTCAAGTTGCACTGTGCTAATCTGCGCAGGTATTTTTCGTATTGATACTTTTCGGGCAAGTCGTTATGAACGGTTATTTGAAACGCATCCTCAACGCGCGCGTATATGACGTGGCGGTCGAAACTCCGCTGGAGGCCGCACCCAATCTGTCCGCGCGCCTCGGCAACATCCTGCTGCTCAAGCGCGAAGACATGCAGCCGGTGTTCTCATTCAAGTTGCGCGGCGCATACAACAAAATGGCGCAGCTCACGCCCGAACAGCTCAAGCGCGGAGTCATCGCCGCTTCGGCCGGTAATCATGCGCAAGGCGTGGCGCTGTCCGCGCAAAAACTGGGCTGCAAAGCGGTCATCGTGATGCCCACCACCACGCCGCACATCAAAATCGACGCGGTAAAGAGCCGGGGCGCGAAGGTGGTGCTGCACGGCGACTCTTATTCCGATGCCTACCAGCATGCGCTGGAGTTGGAGCAGCAAGACAAGCTGGTGTTCGTGCATCCTTATGACGACCCCGATGTAATCGCCGGGCAAGGCACCATCGGCATGGAAATTTTGCGTCAGCATCCACGGCCGATCCACGCCATCTTTGTCGCCATCGGCGGCGGCGGGCTGATCTCCGGCGTGGCCGCTTATGTCAAACAGTTGCGGCCCGAGATTAAAATCATCGGTGTGCAACCGGTGGATTCTGATGCCATGTATCGTTCCGTGAAAGCCAAGCGGCGTGTCACGCTTGACCACGTCGGGCTGTTCGCCGACGGTGTGGCGGTGAAGCAGGTCGGCCAGGAAACCTTCCGGCTGTGCCGCAAGCTGGTGGATGAAATCGTGCTGGTAGATACCGATGCGACCTGTGCCGCGCTCAAGGATGTGTTTGAAGATACGCGTTCGATACTGGAACCGGCAGGCGCATTGGCTATCGCCGGAGCCAAACTATATGCGGAACGCGAACAGCTCAAAGGCGAAACGCTGGTGGCGATCGCTTCCGGTGCCAATATGAACTTCGACCGTCTGCGCTTCATCGCCGAACGCGCCGAAATCGGCGAACGGCGCGAGGCGATACTGGCCGTCACCATCCCCGAAACGCCGGGCAGTTTCCGCAAATTCTGCGCACTGCTGGGCAAGCGCAACATCACCGAATTCAACTACCGTTTCGCCGACCCGAAAGCGGCGCAGGTGTTCGTCGGTATCCAGGTGCGCAACCAATCGGAAACCGCCGAACTGGTGGGGAAATTACAAAACAGTAAATTGCCGACACTGGATTTAAGCGATAACGAAATGGCCAAGCTGCATTTGCGCCATCTGGTTGGCGGACACGCGCCCGAAGTCAGGGACGAAATCATGTTCCGCTTCGAATTTCCAGAACGCCCTGGCGCGTTGATGAATTTCCTCAACAGCATGAACCACAGCTGGAATATCAGCTTGTTCCACTACCGCAACCACGGGGCAGACTACGGGCGGGTGCTGGTCGGTATGCAGGTGCCGCATCACGACAAAAAAGCGCTGCGCAAATTTCTCGACACCCTCGGCTACCGCTACTGGGATGAAACCGACAACCCGGCGTACCGGTTATTTCTTGGTTAGCGGTAGCTACTCAGGTCGAAGCGATATGCTCAAAATATCCACAAACACAGTCCCCTCTCCC